>JAGLJE010000136.1 GCA_023142645.1 Candidatus Altimarinota bacterium
GAGATAATGAAAAAGTTCTCGCGAATCTTGAGAGCTGCAAAAAGTTTGTGACAAAATATTTTCGCTACAAGTAACCCGATTTACCCTCAAGATTTAAATCAAAAAAAATACCTCGCTTCGGACGAGGTATTTTAAAGATAAAGTGTGGGTAGAAATTATTTTCGAAATCTCCGCCAAAAGTAAGCTCCTGTACCACTCACAAGTGCAAATACAACCATGGCTGGACCCGATTGCGAAAGGTTCTCTGGATCGACAGTCGGCTCATTGGCTGAAGTGTGCTCACCTTCGTCGAGCAAGCTTACCAATGCTGAGGGCTCCTCTTCTGGTATTACTTCTTCAGGGAACTCTTCAGGAGGTTCAACACCAACTGGTGCTTCTTCGGGGGCAGGAGCTTCTCCATCCGCGACTAGTGAAATTTCTTCAGAGTAATTGTAGCTACCAAGATGAGTTCCTGTGGAATCATCCGCCGCCACCGCGAAATAATACATGGTACCCGACATGAGATCTTCGAGTGTGTACTCGTTTACATTTCCAACCATAATGTTCTCCTCATAGCTTGCACCATCCTCGGAAATGCTTTGAGCTCCATAATAAATCGTGTAACTGTCTGCACCTTCCGCTGAATCCCACGTCAATCTTACTCCGCCGGAAACAGATTCTCCTGCGAAGTTTTCCACATCCGGCAAATACTGATCTTCTGCGAGAGTGAAAGGAGCTGCGAGTGTAAATGCGAGAATGAAACTCGCCAGCACGGAAATGGTTTTTATTTTTTGCATTTTTTGGAGGGTTAGTTTTTGATTTTTTAGTTTTAAACCAGTTGTATTTTAGCAAATTTAGTAAAAAAAATCAAGTATTTTATACGCAAATTTTAATATTCATTTCTAATTTTCACCTACCTGTTTTGGAGACTTGTTTCAAATTTTTAATCTCAATTACCAATCGAACAAATTAGCGAAACTAGAGTCAGATTAAATGATTTTGCCAGACTGCTTGTTTTCCAGTAGTCTTCTCCGCGCTTAAAAAATTAAAATGAATAAACTCGTCATCGTCGAATCACCTGCTAAAGCACGGACTATCACGAAATTTCTCGACAAAAAGTTTACCGTTCGTGCATCAATGGGGCACGTTCGCGATTTGCCGAAATCAAAAATTGGTATCGACCTCGAGACAGGAAGTTTCCTGCCAGAATACATTCTTTCCCGCGACAAAACGAAAGTGATTTCCGAGTTAAAAAAGTTAGCCGAAAAGGCGGATGACATTATTCTCGCGACTGATGAAGATCGCGAAGGAGAAGCAATCGCGTGGCACCTTTTAGCTGCGTTGAAAATTAAAAAAGGTGAAAAAAAGATTGAAAGAATCGTGTTTCATGAGATTACAAAATCGGCGATTGAAAACGCACTCAAAAATCCACGCGAACTCGATCGAAAATTAATTGACGCACAGCAAGCCCGCCGCGTTCTCGATCGGCTCGTTGGGTACGAACTGTCGCCGTTGCTTTGGAAAAAAATCCGGTATGGACTTTCTGCCGGGCGGGTGCAATCAGTCGCGGTTCGACTAATTGTTGAGAGGGAGCGAGAAATTGAAAAATTCAAGCCGGAAGAATATTGGAGCATCGCTGCAAATCTCGAGACACCGCGCGATGCTGAATTTTCTGCAGAACTCTCGAAAATCGATTCCAAAAAAGCGGAAGTCCACTCGAAAAATGAAGCGGAGAAAATTGAGATGGATTTGAAAAACGCGGAGTGGCAAGTACAAAAAGTTGAAAAAAAAGAGAGACTGCGGCGACCGGCTCCGCCTTTCATCACCTCGACGCTACAAGCCGAAGCGGCGCGGAAACTTGGATTCAGTGTGAAGAAGACGATGATGCTCGCGCAACGATTATATGAGGGAAGTGATGCAGAGGAGGGTTTGATTACTTACATGCGTACAGACTCCACGAATATTGCAAGTTCGGCGGTAACAAAAGCCCGTTCCGTGATTACAAGAAAATTCGGAAAAGAATTCGTACCCGAAAAATCTCGCGCGTTCACGAAAAAAACTAAGGGGGCACAAGAAGCTCACGAGGCAATTCGTCCAACTGATTCCGCACGATTTCCCGAATTATTGAAAGATTCTCTCGAAAAAGACGTATTCCGACTGTACGAATTAATTTGGCAGCGGTTTCTCGCATGTCAAATGTCAGACGCACTGCTCGATCAGACCGGCGTGGACATTACCGCGAAAGATTACATTTTTCGCGCGACGGGACAAATCGTAAAATTCGCTGGTTGGCTTGCAATTTATTCGCGCGGTTATGATTCGAAAGAAGAGGAGGCGAAGGATTCCGAAAGACTACTGCCCGAAATTATCGAGAATGAAATTCTCAAATTGCTTGAACTAAAAAGCGAGCAGCATTTCACGAAACCGCCAGCACGATACACCGAAGCTACGCTTGTCAAAAAATTAGAAAGTGAGGGCATCGGTCGACCATCGACATATGCTCCAACGATTTCGACAGTTCAAAATCGTGGCTACATTGAAAAAGTTGACCGCTCTCTGAAACCGACAGACACGGGTTGCGTCGTGAACGATTTTCTCGTGAAACATTTTCCGAAAATTGTCGATTACAAATTCACTGCAGGAATGGAGGGACAGCTTGATGAGGTCGCGGGGGGAAAATTAAAATGGAACGAGGTCATCGGGAGTTTTTATAAACCGTTTCATGCTGAAATAGAAACGAAAACCGAGACGATTAAAAAAGAGGATGTCGTAAACGAGGCTACGGACGAGGTGTGCGATAAATGTGGGAAGCCGATGGTGGTGAAACTTGGTCGATTCGGAAAATTTCTCTCCTGCTCCGGTTACCCTGATTGCAAAAATGCGAAACCTCTCGACAAAAAACAGGAGGCGGCTGAGACTGAATTAAGCGCAAAAATCGCCGGTAAAAAATGTCCGGATTGCGGTAAAGATTTAACGGTAAAGCGGGGACGATTCGGAATGTTTGTTGGTTGCAGCGGTTATCCTGACTGCAAATTTATTGAAAAAAAAATGAATTCCACCGGCATCAAATGTCCGGATTGCGGAAAGGGAGAGCTCACCGAAAAGTTCGCGCGAAAAACAAAGAAGAAGTTTTGGGGCTGCAATGCTTACCCGAAATGCAAATTCGCGTCATGGGACGAACCGCAAAAACAAGCGTGCGAGTGCGGGGGAGTGGTTGTCCTCAAACGCGGGAAGCAGGAAAAATTAATTTGCTTAAAATGCGGAAAAGAACGAAAACTTTAAAATTAGAATGCAGAATGAACTTTTGCATGTCATCTGAAGTATTTCAGCGAAGTAAATATGAATTATCAGACATGCATTTTTATTAAATTCTAGATACACGCCTATTATGTAATGTAATAAAAATCGATTATTTCTCTGCTTTACAGATATTATTTTCACAGATTGCTTCCACAGCGCCACAAACTTTATAACAAGATGCGTCTAGTGCTTCAGCGGCAGAAATTTCAATTTCATCACGATGTTTTTTGTTGATTGCGATAAAAATGCAACATCCTCTGGCTATCAATACACAATCGTCATTCGTTTTACACTTATAAAAGTTTGTAGTATGTTGAGCGCACCCAGTTAAAAACAAACAAAGGCTAATTAAAGTTAATAAAATCGTTTTTTTCATGGATTTTCATTATTTCACATAACTTATGCTTTCACAATACTTTCACAAACTTTCACGCTTTTGCAGCGATATCAGAAATATCCATAATCGGTTGCATAATCGCAGCTACGAGTCCAGCCACGAGAGTTCCAATTACTACGATAATTACTGGCTCCATAATTGTGGAAAGATTCTTCACAAAAATTTCAACCTCCTCGTCATAAAATGTCGCCACCTTTTCCGTCACACTGCCAAGCTGCGCAGTTTGTTCTCCGACAGCAATCATACTCACTACGAGGTCGGGGAAGAGCGGATCGTTATTGATACTCTTGTGAATCGGTATGCCCTTCTCTACATCCGCCTTCACCTCAAGTAGTCGTAAACGGTAAACTTCATTTCCGACCGCATTTGCGGTAATTTCCAGCGTGCGGATAATTGCCACTCCCGAACTCGAAAGTAGAGCGAGCTGCCGCGCAAAAGAAGCAAGCGCGGCTTTTTGATTCAATTGCCCAAAAATCGGAAGATGCAGCATTAGCCAGTCCCAATTTACTTTTCCGGTCGTAGTTTTTTTCCAATAATTCACGAAAGCAACTATTCCCACCATCATGAAAATAAGCATCAACCAATTCGGAAGAATAAAAGTATAACCAATAAACCAATTTGAAGCATTCACGAGTATTTTCGTGGAGGTGGGCAATTCAGCACCCGCACCTTCAAAAAGCTCACCGAGCTTTGGAATCACCATGGTCATCACGAGAAAAATCGCGCCGAGGAGAACAGTAAGCACCACCAACGGATAAATCATTGCAGAGTGAATTTTTTTCAAAATACCGGCTGATTTTTCTGTTTCGGCAGCGAGATTTACAAGAGTCTTATTTAATTGTCCGGAAGCCTCACCCGCCGCGATCATCCCAATTTCAGCTTCTGTAAAGATTTCACTGTAATCTGCCAGTGCATCCGAAAAACGGCTACCCATTTCTACTTTCTGAGCTACATCATCAAGCACCAGTTTTAATTTTGGATTTTCGCTTTGCTTACCCAGAATTTTGAGTGCTTTCACAATCGAAAGCCCCGCGTTTATCATCACTGCGAGAAGTCGAAAAACCACCGCCTTATCTTTTGGCTTAACTTTAGTATGAACAGCAAGATATTCATTAATCGAATTAATGATCCCCTTTGCAAACTGTAATCTGGTGGTGAAAACTTTTTCATCGTTATTTTTTTCCACCACAGAGGAACCCTGTCGGGGCGTTACTGCTTTTTGTTTCCCGTCAGTTTGCTCGAGACTAACTACATTCAAGTGCTGTTCGTTAAAAAGCTTATCAGCAGCATCTAACTTGCTGACAGAGCTGATCGTGCCGGTAATTTCTTTGCCCTTTTTGTCACGGGCAGTGTAGTTGAATTGCATTTTTGAAGGATTATTTATTAGAAATTTTTTCAATCTCCGAATTTTCTTCATACTCAATTTCTTCTTCAGTTGAGCGAGCTACCGAGTAAACTTCTTCAGGAGTAGTGATTCCGGCGAGAATTTTTTCGATTCCATCATGCTCGAGAGTTTTCATTCCTTCCGCAATCGCCTGTTTTTCGATTTCGAGCGGAGTACCATTTTTGAGAATCAAATCTTTAAGCTGATTACTCATCTCAAGAACTTCGTAGAGACCGATACGACCTTTGTATCCCGTATTTCCGCAAGCTTCACAACCTTCGCCTCTGTAAGTTTTCAATAGAATATTCTTCCCCTCAAGCCCCAATTTTTTTTGCTGCACCGGGTTCATCGTGCTGATCGCATTATGAAGCTTCTTTTCGGTCACAGGAGTGAGCTCAACTTCCTTTTTGCATTTCTCGCAGATTTTCCTCACTAACCTTTGCGCGATAATCGCGTTCACTGTGGCAGTAATGAGAAAGGCCGGTACTTCCATATCGAGCAAACGGGTGATTGTCGATACGGCGGAATTAGTATGAATCGTAGAGAGTACGAGGTGTCCGGTAAGAGCAGCTTCGATTGCCACTTCAATCGTTTCACGATCGCGAATCTCACCTACCATCATAATATCAGGATCTTGCCGCAATCCAGTTCGCAATCCGAAAGCAAAAGTATAATCAATCGCCGGATGAACTTGACTTTGATTTAATCCATCCATTTGGATTTCTACCGGATCCTCTATGGTCATTATATTAACCTCGGGAGTGTTTAAAATGTGAAGGCATGAATATAGAGTTGTGGTTTTTCCGCTACCGGTCGGTCCAGTCGTGAGGATGATTCCATTCGGAACGGCGATCGCCTTTTTTATGATTTTAAGATTATGGGGATCAATGCCAAGTTCCCCGAGTTTTGGAATTTTACGACTGCGATCCTGCAATCTCATCACGATTTTTTCGCCGTGGACTGTTGGAAGAGTTGAAAGTCGGAGATCGAGCTCCCGACCTTCCAGAGTATCAACTTGCACACGACCATCTTGCGGAATCCGACTTTCATCGATTTTAAGGTTGCCCATTATTTTGATCCGGCTCACGATAGCAGAATGCAGCGAAGGCGGATATTCCACAATCTGCCGGAGAATACCATCGACACGAAAGCGAATGCGAACCGTGTATTCCGACGGCTCGATATGAATGTCCGAGCTTTCAATATCGATTGCACAGTTGATGACATACTCCGTAATTTGCGGTACATCGCTAGCGATAATTGCGTTCTGAAGTTCGACAATTTTATCGGTCATTTAATTTTTGTTTTACTACTACCGAAATTTTTCAATTTAATTGCTTGCAGCAATTTTTTCCAAAGATGGAAGATTGTAAGCATTTACTGTGATGTCGATAGTAATTTCTTTCATTATTTCTGTTTTACTACCACGATCTTTAATTTTCATGTTCACATCTTTCACGTCAAGTAGACGAGTGGCTTCATCATCAACGGTAATATTGCCAGTCTTTTCAAAGTAACGAAGAAAAGCCATTAATTTCTCTTTCGTTCCAAGAAGCCTGATTTTAATTGGCAAGATAAGATAATCCATGTCTTTCACCAAAGAAGTTTTACCAAAATTTACCATTTCTAAAATAAGCGATTCATTACCACCAGCTAGCTCGTTGGCTTTTTTTTCCAACTCACGGATAATTTTAGTTTCCTCTGCTCTTTCTGGAAGAATCGTTGAAATTATTCTCTGATTAGTTTTCGCACGAAGATTATATTCTGCCTTTAAAATACGATATTGATCGCGCTCTGATTCAAGCTCGAGCTCACTGTCAACAGTTTGTTTATCAACCTCAAGAATTTTCGCGCGGACTTCAATAAGCTTTTGATAATTTGGCCAAATTATAAAAATCGCGGCAAGCACTGCGATTATCACGGTAAGACCGAAACGAATGTTAGCTCCTTGACGCAATCGGGAAGTGTATTTTGTCATTTGAAAAAAGTTATAAATTTAATTATTAAGAATCTTTCGCAGCGATTCAAAAACATCGACAAATTCAGTATCATTCTCCGCGATCAAATCCTGGTCATTTTCTTCGAACTCACGCTCGAATTTAAGGTTGGAATCTTCCTCGATTGCCGACTTATTTAAAAAAGAAAAATCGATTTCTTCAAGCACTCTGATATCAATATTTTTTTCATTTTCTTTTTCCGCGCTCGTTTTTTTTATTTTCAGCCATTTAGCTTGCATAACATCGCGCGAATCGACTACTGCCGGATCCTGTAGTGAAAGTTTTATATCCAGTGGAGAAGAGATGCGACCTTCCCTATCTTCATTTTTCGAAAAAGTGAATCCCGAAACATCTTTAAAATATTCACTACCCTCGAAAGCATCAATAAGATCGGCGAGCAAAGTGAAGCCTTTTTGTCTATAGTTGCCTTCGCCGAACACCCGTCCGCTAAGATCAATTCCGCTACTTCGTGATTTGCCAGAATAAGAAAGCAAAGTCACTAGTTCGCCAGTCGAATCGATATCTCGGCTAGCATCGAGAGGAATCCCTTCGATATCGCGCTCGAGATCGGCACCAAGCCGTACGATTTTTTCGGCTCGCTCAATTACTTCCGACCACACAATCCTCTCTGCTCGTAAATCATTAATCGTATTGATACGACCGAGATTGCGCGCGATTGTTGTTGCAGTAAACAAATCCGAATCATTTTTTTCTTTCCGCGGATCACCGATGATACGAACTATTTTTTGAAAAATTCTATTTTCGGGAATATTAGTAATGTTAAGCTTAAACGCCTGAATTTCGCTGAGAGCGATATCGAAACTATTCGGACGTTGCGGAGAAAGTTTGTCCAAACTAGCTCGAAGACTTGCTACTACTTCCTTCGTAATCTCATTCGCCTCACTGACATCGATTGCCCAAGCTTGTTTTTTAATATCCGCTACTAAATTTTTAAGATTTTCATTTTTTACATTCCGCAAAATATTTTTCGCAATGGATTGCGCAGCAGCAAAGTGAGATTTAAGCACCGCCGAGGGAAAGTTTTCTTCTTCCGGATTAATCGCTGCAAGCTTCGCAAGTAAAACATCAAGCTCTCTTTCGATTTCCGGACTGGTTTTAATTTTCCCAACCAAAAATTCCGCTTCTTTTAGAATTTCAACGAGAAAATCACCGACAAATTCCGCACGGATCTTACGTGTATCTTCAAGACTGCGAATTTCCGCCTCTGAAAGATAGATCACTTCACCACTTGAATTTGTTGTTTTAAACAAAGTTTTCGTGGAATTATTATCACCTTCGCGCGAGATTACTTGCCATCCTTCAGGTCTTTCATAGTTTAAAATCGGATTTTCGAAATCAAGCGCAAGCACGCGGTTCACGAGATTCTCCACCCGCAATAGTTTGCTAAATTTTTCCGTATCGCGATCATCGGTACGTAATTGCTGAAGCAGTTCGGTTTTACGATTAAGTTCGACGGTGAGGTTTTCCTTATTAAATTTCGCATGGAAGTAATTATCTGCGTGCAACATCGCGAAAAAATAAAGCCATACTCCCACTATCACGATTATCACGAAACCGAGTAATGTCCGCGCATTTGCAAAGCTCGCACGAGCTTTTTCTTTTTCAGTGCTTTCTTCCTTTAAGTTTCTTTCAAATGAAAACTGGTTCTTTTTCGTCGAACCGACCTCCTTTTCGGCTTGTCGGACAATCGCGTTTACAAGAGAGCTTTCGCTTCCCGCAGCGTGCTTCTCGCTAAGTTTTCTCCAAAACGAAGCTTTTTTTGGCTTTTTGATTGGGTCTTTTGGACTAGTAGACATAAACAAAAAATTAATTTTTAGTAGAAACCTCCTCTCATTTTAGCATAATTCCACTTTAAGAGCAATAAAATTTTGCCAAAATTATGCGAGAGAAGAAGACTAGATTATGCTCTCCTTCTTTCAAAGAGTCAAAAACAAAGATTAGAAAAGGTTTTTGAACAAATTTTGCCAGGAGTCAGATTCTGCAAGTAAACCTTCTCGATACAGAAACAGTTTGTGAATTCAGCTACTCGACCCCCAGTTTTCACTACGCGAAAATATCCCCCTTTTGGCAGTGGGGAGCTAAACACCAAATCTCTTGATCCACCATTTGATTTGAATCTCTTAAATATATTTGGAACTCAATGGTAAGCTGAAGGGGATTTTGAATTTTTTTCTCCTGCTCGCAATCGCTCATCTGTTTGGTGATTTTCCTTTTCAGACAAATTGGATTTATCGTCAAAAATTCCGCAGTTGGTCGGGAGGATTGTGGCATGCCGCAATTTTATTTTTGTGTTTTTTGGCGATTCTTTCGCCGTATCTCGCGAATTGGCAAGTGGTTGCGCTGATTACGACAATTTCGTTTATTCACTATTTACAGGACTGTCTCAAAATTGAAATTGTGGACAAACGCAAAAAAATGACCGCTTTCCCCGGTCTTTTGCTTGATCAATTTCTTCATTTTCTTTTTTTGGCGGTCGCGGCGTACTGGATGAACTCACTACAGCTGAAAATATCTTTCGGCTGGATCACGGAAAATCCGCATTTTCGATTTGCGCTGATTTATCTTGTGGTGCTTTTGCT
>JAGLJE010000137.1 GCA_023142645.1 Candidatus Altimarinota bacterium
GAAAATTGTGCCAGCTGCGAAAATTCAACTGACTCAAAAAATTAAATCAACTGTAAAAACTCAGTCGGCTACAAAAATTCAATCTGTTTCGAAAGTTGCGTTGTCTCCAAAGATTCAACCATCTCAAAAATTTCAACCGAAAACGAAACTAGTTGCGAAAACATCACCGCCGAGAATAAGTAATTTACTTCCGCAAAATTCTTCGAAAATCGCTGCCGCTGCAGGTTTGACTTCCGTGCAAATCGAAAAGCAATCGAAGCAAAATACAATTGCTCCGCGATTGGCTGCTGCCAAAATTTTACCGGTATCCGTACCGCTTCCGAAAATTCGGCCAGTCTCAAAAATTACATCAACCGTAAAAACTCAGCCGCCTCAAAAAATTCAACCGACTGTAAATGCTACGCAAGCCCCCCGCAAAATTTTTCCGCAGACCGCCGCACCGGTAGCTTCGACGGTACAAAACTCTGTACAGCCGAAACACAACTTGCAAAAAGAAATTCAAAGCAAAAACACGGGACAACAGTTTCTCAACCACAATCAAAAAGCGACGAGTAGTCTTGTCGACAAGCTTTTCGGACGAGATAAAAAATCTTCCACCAAAAATTCCGTTATTGCTACCGAGTCTCACCCGAAAGAAAAAGGTTTACAGCGGCAGCTTGTGGAAGCGGAAAAAATTTATCAGCAGGGTCTTGCGAGTGTGCGTGATTTAATCTCACCGAGCTCTTTCGAAATCCATTATGACCATCTCAGCCTCTCGGGAGTTTTTGTGCGGAGTTTTTTCGTTTATGCGTATCCGCGATTTCTCGAATCAAGTTGGATGAGTCAGATCATCAATTTCGATGCAACGGTAGATGTGGCTCAATTTATTTATCCGATTGCTTCTGGTGAAATTATGAGAATTCTTAAAAAGAAAGTGGCACAAATTCAATCCTCAATTACGATGGCTTCCGAAAAAGGAAATGTACGCGATCCGCAACTCGAAACTGCACTCGAAGATGCGGAGCAATTGCGCACTGATTTACAGCGAGGACAAGAAAAGTTTTTCCAATTTGGGATGTATTTCACGGTTTACGCGAACGATCTCAAAAAGCTCGAAGCTACCACGAAAATTCTTGAGAATCAGCTCGGTGGCAAACTTGTGCTCACGAAGCGTGCGGATATCCGCGGTGAACATGCTTTTAACTCCACGCTGCCGCTTTGTACCGATGAATTGGAAGTTCAGCGCAACATGAATACTTCGCCGCTTGCTACTACTTTTCCGTTCATTTCTTCCTCGCTTGCGAGCGATGAGGGGATTCTCTACGGACTTAATCGCCATAATAATTCACTCATTATTTTCGATCGCTTCAAGTTGCCGAATGCGAATTCGTGCGTGTTCGCAACTTCTGGAGCGGGCAAATCGTATGCGGTGAAATTGGAAATTCTTCGGAAGGTGATGCTCGGTACGGATGTGATTGTGGTTGATCCGGAAAACGAATACAAGGCCATTGTCGAAACGGTGGGGGGTACTCATCTCAATGTGAGTCTCAATTCTGAGCAGCGGATTAATCCTTTCGATTTACCGACTCCTTTTGAGGGAAGTGTTCTGAGACCAGGTGATCTTCTCCGTGAAAGTATCATTACCCTTACCGGTTTGATGAAATTAATTCTTGGGAAAATGAGTGCGGGAGAGGAGGCCATGATTGATAAAGCTTTGATCGATACATATGCGGTTCGTGGGATTACAATGCAACTCGAAGATCCGAGCAAAATGCCGATGCCCACAATGGAGGACTTTCACTCAGTTCTCTCGTCGATGAAAGGAGCGGAAGAGATTGCGCAACGGTTACAAAAATTCACGAGTGGTACTTTCGGCGGAATTTTTAATCGTGAGACGAATGTTGATCTTGGTAGTGGTTTGATTGTTTTCGGTATTCGCGATCTAGAAGACGAGCTGCGACCGGCAGCTATGTTTATCATTCTTAACTTTATCTGGAATCGGGTACGTGGTGAGTTGAAGCGCCGGATTCTTGTTGTCGACGAGGCGTGGACGATGATGCAGCATGAGGCCGCTGCGAAGTTTCTTTTCGGTCTTGTGAAGCGGGCGCGGAAATATTATCTTGGGGTTACTACGATTACGCAGGATGTGGAAGATTTTCTTGGTAGCAAATATGGTCGACCGATTGTTAGTAATGCTTCGATGCAAATTTTACTAAAACAAGCTCCGAGCTCGATAGATGTTCTTCAGAAAACTTTCAACCTCACGGAGGGTGAGAAATATATGCTTCTCAATTCAGGTGTGGGACAGGGGCTCTTTTTCGCGGATAACAAACATGTAGCGGTGCAAGTGATTGCGAGCTATTCCGAGAATCAGATTGTGACTACGAATCCGGAGGAGCTGTTGGCGCATCGGGGAGAAGGGTTTGAAGGTAATAGTTAATTTTAAAAAATCTTCAAGCTGTAAGCTCGAAGTTGTTCGCTAATTTCCCATTCCCACGATTCCGAGTACGACGCCGAGTCCAGCGAGTACTCCTCCGATTAACCAGAAACGCATTACGATTTGATGTTCCGGCCAGCCGATTTTCTCAAAATGGTGGTGAAGAGGGGCGATTTGAAAAACCTTCTGCCCGAAAAACTTTTTTGAAAGAAGCTGAATAATTACCGAAAGAGTTTCTATGATGAAAACTGCTGCGATGAAAATTAGCGGAATGATCGAATCAGTTAGCATTGCGATTACTCCGAGAGTAGCTCCGAGCGAGTAGCTGCCGGTGTCGCCCATGAAAAATTTCGCTGGCGGAACATTCCACCAAAGAAAGGCAACTAAAGCTCCGACGATCGCCGCGCAGAGGGTTGCGAGTAAAAACATTCCACTGAAAAAAGCGATTACTCCGAAACTACCGAACGCGATTGCCAACAGTCCTCCTGCGAGTCCGTCGAGTCCGTCGGTGATGTTTACCGCATTTGCCGTTGAAATTATTATCAAAACGAAAAGCGGGAGGTACCACATTCCGATGTCGAAGTCGCCGAGCCGCGGTAGATGAATGAGACATTCATTCGCCACTCCATCGAGGCAGCCGAGCTTTGCGAAAAACCACCACGCGCCAACTGCTGCGAAAACCGAGAGCCAAATTAATTTCGGTTTCACTCGTAAACCCTTCTGTTTTCCCATGCCGCGGATATTCCACCAGTCGTCCAACATTCCCAGCAGTCCCGCCGCTACGAGGGTGAAGAGAGGAATGTAAGTTTCCGAGCGACTCCAAAGTGAGTGGGTTGTGATTCCCATTTTCTGTGGGATTAGCGATAGTAGAACCATCGCTACGACTGTTCCCCAAATCAGTACCCCGCCCATTGTGGGTGTGCCTGATTTTTTCAGATGTAGCTCGCGGAAAATTTCCGAGACCTTCCCATCGACAGAGGTGTCGCGAATTTGTTGTCCAATCCGATTTTTCTCGAGGAAACGAATGAAAATTGGAGTTAAAGTCATTGCCACCAAGAAGCTTAAGCTACCGAAACCGAGCATAAAGGCGAGATTTTCGAGCAGTTGTTCGTTTGCGAGGAGGGATGTTGGCATCAAATAAATTTTAAGTTTTAAATTTCAAAACAATTTTTAATTTTTAAATTTCTATCAACTACAAACCGTTTACCATTGGTGCGATTTCTCCGCCCATGTAAGCAGCGCTTTCGTTTCCTGAAATCGCTTCGATGAATTCAAAACAATCGCGAGAATTGGTTTTCCATTTTTTGTTTGCGATATTGCTGCTAAACATTCACCTGCATTTTCAGTTAGTCCAGTTTTTAGTCCGCGGATGTCGAGATAGCTGCCAAATAGATTGTTCGTGGAATATAGTTCGTAGACTTTTCCTTCTGTCGAAGCAATTCCTGTCTTTGGGGTTTTTGCAATTTCTCGCAAAATTTCGTCTCGTAAAACATAATTAGCGAGAATCGCTAAATCGAAAGTTGTTGAGAAATTTTCTTCGTCATCATATCCCACGGGATTTGCGAAATGCGAATTTTGTAATCCTAAATGTTGAGCTTTTCGATTCATTTTTGCTACGAATTTTTCTTCACCCATTTTTTCTGCTAATGCAATTGCAGCATCATTTGCTGATTTGATCAGTAGTGCTTTTAGTAAGTCATTCACTGAAAGTTTTCCGCCTTGTTGTAACCAGATTTTAGATGGAGGTTGTTTTGCCGCGTTTGCACTCACTATTACTAAATCTTCGAGATTGAAATTCTCGCGAGCAACAATTGCAGTCATCAATTTTGTCAAACTCGCGATGGGTAATTTAGCACCAGAATCTTTTGCAAAAAGAATCTTCCCGCTTTCCAGATCCATAACAATTACAGATTTTGCCTTTACTATCGGTTCAGAAAATTTCACCAGGCGTGGTGCGGCGTGGATTTCCAAAATTTCGAGCGGTGGAGGTTGCACTGGTTCGCTCACGAAACCGAGAAGCGCAAAGAAACTTTCGAGCATGCAGAAAGGATAAAGGATTAAGGGTCAAGAATAAAGCTGGGGCATGGAATTAGAACAAGATTAAGATATTCCTAGATGTTTATTAAATCTCCGACTTGGCGTTCCGACAATTTTCTCCACTCACCAATTTTTAAATTTCCCAACTTTAAATTTTTTACGCGAATTCTTTTTAGTTTCACCACTTCACAGCCCACTTTTCCAAAAATTTTTCGCACCTGCCGATTTTTCCCTTCTCGCAAGATTACTCGTGCACATCGTT
>JAGLJE010000138.1 GCA_023142645.1 Candidatus Altimarinota bacterium
AGAATTTTTGTGGTGGGAGTTTTTATGCGAATCCCCTCACTAAGGCGGGGGGCTGAAGATGAGGTGATCCATTTTCGCATTGAAGCGAAAATCGGATCGCCCGCTTTCGTTCTCTCGGGGTGGGGCATCAGCGCGCAAACATTTCCTGCCGGGTTCGAAATCCCCGCGAGATTCAAAACACTTCCGTTCGGATTTATCGGAAATTCCGGCAAAATTTCACCATTCGCATCGCAGTAAACGAACGCGTTCAAATTTTGCTCGATAATTTTCGCGAGCAGTTCCGCATCTTCGCTGAAAAATCTGCCTTCTGCATGCGCAATTGGAATCTTCAAAATCTCTTCGAATTGGTTGAAAGCATTCGCTTTTGTACCACCCGGCTTCATGAAAATCCATTCGTTGAAGTACCCACTGCCCTGAATTTCACCGTCTTTCACCCGTCGGTTCCGCGTGAGCGCGATTACCGATTTTCCGAATTCGAAATTTGGTACGAGTCCAGTTTCTACCAAAATCTGTGCGCCGTTGCAGATTCCGAGGACGACCCCGCCGCGTTTCGCAAGCGTAAAAACTTCTTTCAAAAGCGGGTCTTTGCTGGCGATTAAGCCCGAGCGTCCGCGATCTTCATAGCTAAATCCTCCTGCTAAAACAGCGCCGTCGAAGTTGTGCAAACTTTTTTTTTCATTCCACCGAAAATGTTCCGCCGTCATTCCGTTTCGTTCGACTGCGCGGAAAGTTTCGAGTTCGCAATTCGTTCCCGGAAATTGAATCACCGCGATTTTCGGCTTTTTTTTCATCGAAAAAACGCGATAATTCTAACTTAAATTTTAAGAATCGTAAGCTTTTTTGGGAATTTCGTGAGAATCTCCACGCTACTTTTTTTCAGCAAAATCGTATCCTCGATTCGCACGCCGAATTTACCTTTCAAATAAATTCCCGGCTCGATTGTTATTACCGCCCCTTCTTCCAAAATAGCTTTCGATGTCGGACCGATTTTCGGAGCTTCGTGAATTTTTCGACCAACGCCGTGACCGAGCGAATGAATGAAATTTTTCGCGAACCCTTTTCTTGCTAAAAACTCGCGCGCCGCCGCATCTAGGTCTTTCGCTTTCGCTCCGATTTTTATTCTTCGAATACCAATCTGCTGTGCACGCAAAACTGCTTTGTAAACTTTTAGCTGTAATTTTGTCGGCTCAGACGTAAAGAAAGTTCGGGTTAAGTCGCTGCAAAACCCGTCAAACTTAACGCCGAGATCGATTTTTGCAACATCGCCTTTTTTCAATTTCCGCACAGTCGGGCGGTGGTGGGGGATTGCGGAATTTCTTCCGAATGCGACAATTGGCTGAAATGCGATTCCATCAGCCTTCGTTTTCGCGAGCTTTCGAATTTCATTCGCGACCTCTTTTTCAGTCTTTCTACTTTTCAAGTTCCGCGAAACTTTGCCCAAAATTTGGGAAACGATTTGGCAGGAGAGGCGGATGTTTCGGATTTTATTTTTCATAATTTTTTGGTGCTCCCGGCAGGAATCGAACCTGCATCTCAAGTTCCGGAAACTTGCGTCCTATCCGTTGAACGACGGGAGCATTTTAATGTTCAATTTTCAATGTGCAATGATTCAATGGAGCGAGTGAAGGGAGTCGAACCCTCGTTTCCGGCTTGGGAAGCCGGCGTTCTAGCCGTTGAACCACACCCGCATGTTGTGATTACGGCAATTATTTTAGCTCAATTTTGTGGTAGAATTCCCCCGAAAATGGAAGAAGATCCTTACCTCGTTACTTATCTTGTGCTACTCGGGTTGCTCGCGCTTTCCGCGTTTTTTTCGGCGGCGGAGGTAGCCTTTGTTTCACTTTCTCCGGCGAAGGTCCGAGTACTCGAAAGTAAAAAATCACGCGCGGCTCGATTTGTTATTTTCCTTAAATCTCGCCCTCAACGTTTTCTCGCCACGATTTTGATTGGCAACAACCTTGTTAATATTTTCGCCGCCGGTCTCGCCACGATGGTTGCCACCGAAATTTTCGGTTCCGCCGGTCTTGGTATTGCTACCGGTGTGATGACACTTCTCGTGCTTATCTTCGGAGAAATAATCCCGAAAGCTTTTGCGCAAAAACACGCGGAAACTTTCGCTCTCGTTTCCTCTTACCCGCTTTTTGTTCTCGATAAAATTCTTCTTCCGTTCACCTTCCTCGCGGAAAAAGGTTTACATGCGCTTGGCGCAAAACATTCAGAAGAGGTTTCCGAAAAAGAAGTGGTGGCTATGGTTGATCTCGGTACTGAATCGGGGGAGATCAAAAAACATGAACAGAAGATGATTCAAAATGTACTTGAATTTACCGACACGAAAGTCGAAGCAGTGATGACTCCGCGGGTGGAAATCGAAGCTCTGAAAAAATCGACGGCAATTGCTGAAGCACAAAAATTTTTCCAAAAAATCAAACACTCACGGATTCCCGTTTTCGACCACTCAATTGATAAAATTATCGGGATTCTCACACTTCGCCAAGTTTTCGAGCACGAGGGTGAACGAAATTTACCGATTGAAAAATTGAAGCTTTTCGAACCGATTTTCACTCCCGCGAGTCGGACGATCCGTTCGCTCTTTCAAGAATTGAAATCCCGCCGGATTCACATAGCGATCGTAGTTGACGAACATGGTGGTACGCTCGGTCTCGTGACACTCGAGAATTTGCTCGAAGAAATTGTAGGTGAGATTAAAGACGAAGAGGATGTGAGCGAGGAAGGAATTCAAAAATTGAACACCCACACGCTTCTCGCAGGAGGAGACATCCAACTTTCTGAAATTGACGCGAGACTTCATACTACGCTCGCACATGGAAAATTTGCTGCTAAAAATCTTGCCTTCCTTTTTCTCGAAAAGCTAAAGAAGCTGCCGCGGAAGGATGCTAAAATTCGTGTGGGTGGAGCTGAACTCACGGCAGAAAAGGTTCATGGCAACAAAATTGAAAAAATTAAAGTTGAAAAAATCTGATACTTCAATTACTTTCCTAAGATGATTTCCAAAAATTTTTTGTTGCCAATTCTTGTGCTGTTTCCTTTTCTCACAGCATGCGATATGGGAGGGGTGCAGCTTACGCAGCCGGCGGTTTTTTGTGAATTCGACGGAGAGAAATTCAAACCCGGCGAAACAATTCCATTGTCTGATGGATGTAATTCCTGTGTTTGTAGTTCGACAGGCGAGGTTGAGAGTTGTACCGAAATGAATTGTGAAGAAATTCAACGAAATTTCCCTATCGGTCTCGCGAATCCGGCGGCAGTGAAATGTTCGGTTGACGGTCACCACTACGAAATTCGTGAAGATTCAGAAGGCGGGCAATTCGGTGTTTGCATCGACTCAAATTCAAAAGAATGTGACGGTTGGGCGTACTTTTACGAGGAGTGTTTGCTCGGCGATGTCATCTCGAAATTCGAAGCGGAATTGGGAGCAGTTGCCGAATTTTCCGGAAGCGGTACGGTGACGGCAGAATTTTCCGCGGAAAAATTTACACTCACGCTTTCCACGCGCGATTTGCCGGAACTTTCAGAGTCGGAATTTTACGAAGGTTGGCTCACGCGGGTGGAACCTTTCGATCAAATTTCCCTCGGCAAACTCGTGCCGGAAGGGGAGGAAGGTGTGGAAGGTGCATTCGCGCTCTCGCTCGAAACACCGGAAAATTTAATTAATCACACACGAGTTTCCGTCACTCTCGAAAATGGGGAGGATTCCGAAACAATTCTCGAGGGGGTACTCGAAAAAATTCAATAATTTAACTTATTCAAAATGCCAAAAAAACTTTGCCCTAAATCCCGAATTGGGATTGTCCTCGTCAGTGTGGCTTGTGCCGTTTTTCTTCTCACGGCGTGCGGAGAAGTTTCCGGAGAGAAAAAAGCGGAAGAAGTTGTTTTTTGCGCGGAGGATGCGAAAATCTGTCCCGATGGTTCGGCGGTTTCTCGTATTCCACCCGACTGTGAATTCGCCGCTTGTGCTACCACTTCTATGACTACCCAAAAACAAATCACGGTTTCTGAAATTCCGATTTACGATTGCGGTCCGTATTCCGACGATCAGCGCCGCTGTCCGGTAGCGGGCGACACGGTTGCGAAACTTTCCACGAACAAAGGAGATATTTGGATTAAGCTCTTTTCCAAGCTCACGCCAAAGACTTTCGAAAATTTCGTAGGGTTAAGCGAGAGAGGTTTTTACAACGGATTAATTTTTCACCGCGTAATTCCAGATTTTATGATTCAAGGCGGCGATCCATTGGGGACAGGTACGGGAGGAAAATCAATTTGGGGGGCGGAATTTAA
>JAGLJE010000139.1 GCA_023142645.1 Candidatus Altimarinota bacterium
TCCAAGCGAAGAATTTCCGCCGACACCGATCGTGATTCCGATTTTTTGTAAATCGGCGGGAGCTTTGGTATTCAAAAGCGGTTGAATGATCGCGCTTGCTCCGCCGCCCGCATCCCGCGCGGTGGCACCTTGAACCTGAAAATCGTATTTCTCGAAAATCGGTTTGCGCGAAGAAATATTTTCGCTCGCAAGAAGTTTGCGAATTGTTCTCAAGAAATCTTGGGGGTTAAGTTTAGGGTCAAGTTTCGCGAAATCGAACTTCTCTCTCTTAAAAACTTTTTTCTGCGGAATAAATTTCCTTTCGTAAAGCAGACCCTCAGTGAGAATTTTCGCGGGAGTATTGATTACTTTCGTCCCCTGAAATTTCAAAACATAATTTCCTTTTTTCACTTTTCCAACTACCCGCGCCTCCGCTCCATTCGAGACTTCCGGCAGTGCCCACTTTTCGTTGTAAGTTTTGAGAATCAATTTCGTAATCTGCGGATAGCAAATCCAACAAAATCGTTCCTGCGTTTCCGCGGCAGCAATGATGTGGGGCGGGAGATTTTTTTCGCCGAGATGGATTTTTTCTAAATCAATCTCCGCACCAAATCCTCGTGAATCGAGCTGTTCCACGGTCGCGCAAACATTTCCACCGGCGCCATGGTCTTTGAAGCTCACTTTATTTAAAAGTTTCCGCCGTTTCAATTCCGCAAATAGATCGTATGTTGCGGCGAGGAGATGTCGTTCGAGGAAAGGATTCGGTTCTTGTACTGCGCCTTTATTTGATTCCGCATTTTCTTCTCGTAGATCCGCGCTCGCGAAACTCGCGCCGCCGAATCCGCTGCGGTCAGTTGGTTTACCTACGATAATGATGTCGTAATTCTCTCGCTCCGCTTCCTCCGGCGCGATTGAATGAATGATTTCATCTTCTCGCAATACGCCGAGGGCGATTACATTAACGAGACAATTCGAATCGAAGCTCGCATTGAATTCAATGTCGCCACCTAGGTTTGGTACGCCGAGCGGATTTCCATATCCCGCGATTCCTTCCACTACTTCGCGAGCGAGCCAACGATTTTGATGTTTTTCAATTTTTCCGAATCGCAAACAGTCAAGACAGCCGATGACGCGCGCGCCCATGCAAAGAATGTCGCGCACGATTCCGCCGACGCCTGTTGCTGCACCTTCGAACGGTACGATTTGACTCGGGTGGTTGTGGCTCTCGTGACCGATTACCAGCCCCCATTTCTTATTATTCCCACGCGCAATCTCCACAATCCCTGCATCCTCACCAGGTCCGAGAATCATATTCTTCCCACGTGTTGGTAGCTTCTTTAAATAATTTCTTGTCGAGCGGTAGCTGCAGTGTTCACTGCCCTGAATCCCCAAAATTGTTAATTCAGTCAAAGTCAAAGCCCGCCCGATTTCTTTTTGAAAATGTCGCGCCTCTTCCAGTGTGAGTGCGATGCGATATTTCTGCAAAACCTCTTCACTTTTCTCTTGTGAAAGTTTCTCGAAATCGAAAACGGGTTCGCGGTGCTTTTTCACGCGGGGATTTTAACATCAAAAATTTGCGCGAAATTAAATATTTCCGCAAAATCTGAATAATTTAATTTCAAAAGATGATTACTGCGAAAATTCAACAGAAAGGGGGTGAATACAAATGAGTATTTTCCTCGAAGGTGAAGAGGGCGCGAACCCTACGGATCCGGCTGCTACCGGTGATGAAAATGCCGGCGGCGAAGATTCTTCCGCTCTGACTGGCGATGACGCGGCAACCCCTCCGGCGGATGACGCGGATGCCACGGCTGAGTCTGCTACAGAAACGGAAGAGGCTGTCTCGACCGAGTCGGAAGCTCCCGAGACCCCGGCAGAAGAAACTTCTGTTGAAGGTGAAGGTGAACAGTCGCCTCCAGCGACCCCCGCAGTATAATTTTCACCGTAAAACAAAAAGCCCCTGCATTTCGGAGGGGCTTTTTAGTTTGTAGAAATTACAAGATGATTATTTTTTATTACTAATAAGATCTTTGCGGATTTTTTTAATCACATCCATAGCCACCTCTTTTCCGCCGAGACCAAAAGCTAAACCAAACGCGGCGGCGAGAGCGAGACCGAGATTGTTGAAAAATGAATCAAGTAAGCCTTTGCCGATGCCGAGCTGCACAAGCGCTGCAAAAACTGTGAAAATGATTACCGCGTAGCGGGTAATTGAAGCCACGATTTGTGGTGAGCCAGTTTTGGTTGCTTTCGTAGTGCTGTGAGCGAGATCCGCGAAAAAATTCGCGATTAAAATACCCACGATTGTGATTACGCTTGCGATGATTACATTTGGAATGTAATTCAAAACATCTTGCAAGAAACCGTTTACTTGCGGTAGCCCAAAAGCGTTTGCCGCTGAAATAAAGAAAGCGATGAGGATAAACCACTTCACGATTTCTTCAAAAATACTTTCAATATTCAGTTTAATGCCAGCCTTTTGAAAAAATGCTTTCACGCCGGCGGTGGCGAGTATTCGCTCAAGGCGGATTATTTCCACGATTTTTCCTACGAGCCGAGAAATGATTTTAGCGACGATCCAACCGACGATGAGGATGACGATTCCTTCGACAATTCGCGGTAGGATGTCGATGATACCCATCCAAAGATCTCCGAAAGACCCGCGGATGTTGTCAATGAGACTGTTGACGACTTCGGTATTCATTTTTAGGGGGTTAAAAGATTGTCCGCTTCCGCTTTAGATTTTTCGGGGATAAATTCTACTGAAGGCAATCTTCGGCGGGGGACAAAAGAAAGAATAAAAAAAGGATTTGAAGCCAAGAAGTTTTGAACAAAAAATTAGTTCAATAACTTTTGAGAATTTAGGATTTAGGAAGGATTTTGTCAAAGGGAGAGATGAGTTTAAAAGGTTTTAAGGAGTTAATAGCTTTTAAAAGCCAAAAAATTAGATTGACTGATCTCCTGAAAAATTGCGATATCTGTCCTCGATTTGATTCTTTTTTAAGTGCCAAGCGGTTGATTCACATTGGCTTGTTTTTTTTACCTTAGCTCCAATGAATTACACTTTTCTTATTAATATTATTGAGTATAAAATTCTGCCAATCTTTAATTTTCCAAAAATGTATGAAATCACCGATCTTAAAGTTGGTACCGCGATTGCGCTTGATGGTGAGCCGTATCGTGTGGCGTGGAACCAATTTTCCAAAACTGGTCGGCAGGGCGGGGTAATGGCTGTGAAACTCAAAAATCTGCGGAACGGGAAAGTGCTTCCAAAAACTTTTCAAGGTGCGGACAAAATCCAGCCAGCCGAAATTCTCATGAAAAAAGCGCAATTTCTCTATAAGGATTCAAATGGTTTTAATTTTATGAATTTAGAGGATTTTGAGCAATTCTCGCTTTCCGAAGAAGCGGTGGGAGCAGCGGGACGATTTCTCCAAGATGGCGAAGAATACGATTTGATGTATTTCGATGGCACTCCGATTAACGTGAACCTGCCGATTAAAATGGAATTTACCGTTTCGGAAACGATGCCGGGTGTTCGCGGAGATACAGCTTCCGGTGGCAGTAAGCCGGCAACGCTTGATTGCGGGATCACGGTTCAAGTTCCGCTTTTCATCAATGAGGGTGAAAAAATTCGTGTGAACACAGAGACACTGGGATATGTGGAGAGGGTGAATTAAGCAGAGATGCTGCGATATGTGTATTGCGATTGCATTGCGTGCTAAAATCAAACGAATCTTATTTTTGTGTGACAGAATTATTTCAAGAAAAGTACCGGATTAAATCTGCGCGGCTAAAGGGCTGGGATTATTCAGTTGATGGGTGTTATTTTGTGACGATTTGCACAAAGGCTCATGAAGAGTTTTTTGGAAAAGTAGTGAATAACAAGATGGTGTTAAGCGATGTTGGTAAAATCGTGTATGAGGAATGGCGAAGGACGGAAGAAGTTCGCGAGAATGTAAAATTAGATAAATGGGTGGTGATGCCGAATCATGTTCATGGGATTTTGATTATTGATAATTGGAGGGAGGGCAACAGGCGTGCGGAAAACACAGTATGCAGTAGAGACGTTGCGCGCAACGTCTCTACGATTAAAAATAAATTTTCAAAAATTTCATCTAAACCTAATTCATTATCCGTAATTGTTCGATCATTCAAATCGGCAGCCACAAAACAAATTCATGAATCAGGTTTTGACACTTTTGCTTGGCAGTCTCGTTTCCATGATCGCGTCATTCGTGACGAGGAAGAGTTAAATCGAATCAGAGACTATATTTTTTTAAATCCGGATAATTGGGAGAAAGATAAGGAAAATCTAGAAATTAATTCTTATGTATGAATCATAAATTTCAACTTGTCTCAAAATTCAAACCTGCCGGAGATCAACCGGCGGCGATTAAGAAGCTTTACGCGAATCTAAAAAAAGGAGTGAAAGACCAAACGCTGCTCGGTGTGACCGGTTCGGGTAAAACTTTCGCGATTGCGAATGTGATTCAAAAATTACAGCGACCGGCACTTATTGTTTCACAAAATAAAACTCTTGCGGCTCAGCTTTGCTCCGAGTTTCGCGAGTTTTTTCCTAAAAACGCAGTTCATTATTTCGTGAGCTATTACGATTACTATCAGCC
>JAGLJE010000014.1 GCA_023142645.1 Candidatus Altimarinota bacterium
CACGAGCACTTTTTTTCGTACGATTTGCGAGAGTGGCTTCACCGAAAATTTCGGTGGCGTTTCCGAAATTGTAGTCACAATACCATTTAAAATTTTTCCACGGAGTGGCGCAGCAACGAGATCGCCCACTTTTAAATTTTTCAACTCACTTGAGTAAGTGAAGGGTGTGGGGGAGTGTGCGAAAATAAGGGAAGCGAAAAGCACCGAAGAATTTTAGCAAGAAGATCAAGCGAAAAATTAGTTTGGAAAGTTTATTCTTCGCGGTAAAATGAACGTCCGATGCAAAAAAGTTTCCGTGAATTTCTCGGAATTCCAATTCGCGACCGATTGAGCAAAGGTCTGCTCGGGAAAGTGAACGATTTTGTAGTGAATCCCGCGAACGGCGAGGTGCTCGCATTTTTCACGCGGCGTGATCGGAGATTACTGCTACCCATTGCGGATATTTCGAAAGTGGTGGGTGGAACAGTATGGGTGGAAAATCCGGAGGCACTCGCTACTCCTGACGAGATTATTCGCATCTCGGAAATTATCAAACTCAATACCCCGATTTTCAACAACAAAGTTTTCACGGTTTCGAGACAATATCTCGGAGAAGTGGTGGATTTCCGTTTCGAAATAAACGGATGGATGCTCACGAAAATTAATGTGGCAAAGAAAATTCTCGGAATTCCGACTGAAAAAAAACTCATTAATTCTTCGCAAATCGTGCGAATTAAATCGAATGAAATTACAGTTCGAGATGCTGTGGTGCGCGTGCGAGAAAAAAAATTGCGTGAAAAAAAAATAGCTACAAATTTTGCCCCTGCAGTTTTCAAAGCAAAAGAATGAAATGTTAATTTTCAATGTGCAATGCACAATTTTTGGTATCTTGGTGCTTTGAGTAGTAATACCAGTTTACAAAAAGCGCAGACTGTAATATTTACGAAGCGGTATAAAGCTAAATAATCGAATTCAAATTAATTACTTAGGCTGCAAATTGAAAAAAACATCTCGCTTGCACAGTTCACTACTCTTGGAGTCGGCGGGGTTGCGGATTTTTTCGTGTGTGTTTGCTCGGCGGAAGAATTAAAAAAATCTCTCGAATTTGCTCACAAAAAAAAATTGCCTGTTTTTATTTTTGGTGGGGGCTCGAATCTGCTTTTTTCCGATGCGGGTTTTCGAGGACTTGTCATCAAAAATGAAATTAGCGGAATGAAATTTGAAAAAAATCTTATGCAGGTAGGAAGTGGTGTTCCGCTTGCAATGATTGTGATGGAGTGTGCGCGGAGAAATTTGAAAAATTTAGAAAACTTTGCAGGGATTCCGGGGACGGTTGGCGGAGCGGTAGTCGGAAACGCGAACGGAATCGGTGAGGCAGTTTCGCGAGTGAAAATTCTAGAAAACGGAGAAGTGAAAATTTTTAAGAAAAAGAATTTAAAATTCAGCTATCGCTACTCGAATTTACGAGGAAAAATTCTTACGAAAATTGAATTCAATCTCAAAAAAACCGATGAAGACTTGCAGCGAAAAGTTGCGGAACTAGCACACGAAAAATTTGCGAAACATCCTTTTGAAAAAACTGCGGGGAGTTGGTTTAAAAACCCAGAAGGTGAACAGGCGTGGAAATTGATCGACACAGCCGGCTGTCGCGGTTTAAAAATTGGCGATGCGGTAGTTTCCGAAAAACACGCTAATTTTTTTCAAAATGCAGGAAAGGCTACCGCTATCGATTTTCTCGAACTTGAAAAAATGGTGGCAGAAAAAGTTTTCGCGAAATTTGGCATCCGACTTGAACGTGAGGTGGTGGCTGTTCCTGAAAATTAATCCTTCACGAGAAAATTTTTCACCGCTTCTGAAATCACTTTTGACTTTCGAATAAGATCAGCTTTTTTATTTTTTGTCTCAAAGTCAAAAAAAACTTCTACATCTGTCGCTTTCCGATAAATTTCTTTCCGCTGTTGCCACACTTCTTCCAGTTCTTCGTGAGGAGATTTTCCGGTGAGGCTCGGGCGGTTTTTATCTTTCGAAACTCTCTGCGCGAGCTGCTCAAGCGGTGAATGGATGAAAACGATGATCCCGTTTTTTTTTAAATTCGTGACGTTCTCCTCTCGTAAAACCACTCCGCCGCCAGTTGCAATTACCACCTGCTTTTTCGCCGCCGCCTTTTTTGCGTATTTCGCCTCCAGATCGCGAAAGAATTTCCATCCTTTTTTTTTCACGAGCTCCGCAATTTTCATATCTTCGTTTCTCTCGAGTTCGCGATCAACATCGATAAATTCAAAATCCAAAAATTTTGCGAGAGTTTTGCCGATCGCGGATTTTCCGCTGCCGCGCATTCCGATTAGGACGATATTTTTAACAATTTTCATTTCTTGATTTTTACACCCAAATTTTCCCAAACTTCAAAAAAATTCGGAAAAGATTTTGCGACGCAATCGGGATTTCGAATTTTAATTCCTGGGATTTTCAAACCCGCGAGGAAGAAAGCCATCGCGATGCGGTGGTCGTTGTAAGTTTCAATCTCGGCGGGTTTTCCAGTTTGTGCGAGATTCAAATCACCGTGAATTATCAAATTGTCGCCGCTCTCTTCTGCAAGTCCTTCTTTAATTTTATTCAAATTTTTTGCAAGCGCAGTAATTCGATCACACTCTTTCACTCGTAGATTCGCGATTCCCGAAAAACGAACATCACTGTTCGAAAAAGCGGCGAGAACGGCGAGAGTGGGGATTGCATCAGGGAAACCGATTCCATCAATTTTTCTTGGTAAGTTTGGAAATTTTCGAATTATTTCGAATGCCGCCGTGTCGGGTTGAATGTATCCGTCGGGATTATTATTTGGATTTAAAATTATTATTTCTTGCTTGAGCAATTCTTCCGCTGCCCAAAAATAAGTCGCCGAACTTGCATCCGCTTCAACTTCGTATTTTTTTTGAGCTTCATAATTTTTGTGTGGAAAAATTGAATCTTTTGGTTCAAGTTCAACACCAAAATGTTTCATTACATGAAGTGTCAATTGAATATATCCTTGGGATGTGGGATCTGTTAATAATTCTAATTTTAAAGAATCGTTTTTCGTGAGTGGCAGAATCATTAAAACTGCGCTCACAAATTGGCTCGAAATGTCGGCACGAATTTTGACTTTACCACTTTCGATTTTTCCATCTGAAATAATTCGAAGTGGCGGACAACCCTCTTTTCCTAAATATTCAATTTTTGCGCCGAGCTGGCGGAGCGCGTCGACGAGGTCGCCGATTGGTCGTTCGCGCATTCTTGGGTCGCCGTCGATTATTGTTTCGCCGTTGACCAAAATTGCGGCGGCGGTGAGGAAACGGACGGCGGTGCCGGCATTTCCTAAAAAAAGTGGCTCGGCGGATTCTGCCAATTTTCCACTCCTTCCTAAAACGACGAAAGTTGTATCGTCCGGCTCATCGATTCTGATTCCCAATTTTCGTAACGCGGCTGCCATGAATTTCGTGTCATCTGATTTCAGCGCGCCCGAAATTTGACTCTCACCATCCGCGAGTGCAGCGAGGAGAAGCGCGCGGTTCGTGATGGATTTCGAGCCGGGTAGTTTCACGCTTCCGTTTAATTTCGTAGCGGGAGGGATGATTTCAATCACGGTTAAATTTTAACAAAATTCTCAGCCGAAAATTTCGGCTGGCAGATGAAGCTCCCATCGTTTTGTTTGTATTTTTTGTAAAATCAATGTGATGGATTCACGTACTCCTCTTTCCGAAACTCTTGCCACGACTTCGCGTCACCTTAAAGGTTTGGCGGAAATCGGAGTCCAGACGGTGGGGGATTTGCTGAATTATTTTCCGCGGGCGTATTCTGATTTTTCGCAACTTCGTAAAATTAGTGAGGTTGTGTTGGGTGAGGAAAATACAGTTGTCGGTAAAATTCAAAAATTGCGGACTTTTCGCACGCCGCGCGGAAAAACTTTGATTACCGCTAAGCTTTTTTCTGCGGACGGCGAACTCAATCTCACTTGGTTCAATCAAACTTTCATCACTCGCATTCTCCGCAATGGTGATGAAATCGCGATTTCAGGGAAAGTGCAAATTTCTCCAACAGGAAAATTATCGATGATTTCTGGTAACTTCGAAAAAATTTCTGACGAGATGCTGCACGCCGGTCGGATTATTCCGATTTATCGCACGCACGGTAAATTGATTTCTTCGAAATGGCTGCGCGAAAAAATTTATCCGCTCCTCGATTTTGCAAAAAAAATTCCGCCATTACTGCCGCGCGAAATTTGCAAAAACGAAAACTTGATGAATTTCGGAGAGGCTATTCGGCAGATTCATTTTCCCGATTCGTTCGAAAAATTGGAGCGCGCGCGCGAGTCGCTCGCGTTTGAGGAGCTCTTTTTTCTGCAGCTCGGTGGGTTGCTTCGTAAGCTTGATTGGAAGCGAGGAGCGACCGGTTCAGGCAAAAAAATTCCGCATTCGCCGGAGTTGCTTGCGGAATTTGCCGCGAAGATTCCGTTCAAATTCACGCGTGCGCAAAAAATTTCTTCCGCTGAAATTCTCCGCGATTTAAAAAAAGATCTGCCGATGAATCGGTTGCTCGAGGGAGATGTCGGTTCGGGAAAAACGATCGTTGCCGCCTTAGCGATTTTTCTCGCGGTTCGTGCAGGGTTTCAATCAAGTTTATTAGCACCGACTGAAATTCTTGCAACACAGCATTTCCGCAATTTTCTCAAAATCCTCCATCCTCTTGGGATTCGTGGTGGACTGCTTACTGGATCAACTCCCGCGAAAAAGAAAAAAGAAATTTCCGCGAAATTAAAATCGGGCGAATTAGACTTTGTCGTTGGTACTCATGCACTGCTTGAAAGTCATGTTGCTTTTCAAAATCTTGCGCTGACCGTGATCGATGAGCAGCACCGTTTCGGCGTTGAGCAGAGAATTCTTATTAAAAAAAATTCCACGCCACACGTCCTTTCGCTCACTGCTACACCGATTCCGCGGACACTCGCGCTCACGATTTTCGGAGATCAGGATGTTTCTATCATCGACGAGTTGCCGCCGGGAAGAAAGCCTGCGATTACTAGGATTGTTCCGCCGAAAAAAAGGAGAGAGGCAGAGCGGTGGATTGAATCGGAAGTGCAAAAAGGTCGACAGGTTTTCATTGTTTGCCCGCTTATTGAGGAGTCGGAAGTTTTGGAAATTAAATCTGCTAAAAAAGAATTCAAAAGATTGAGCGAAGAAGTTTTTCCGCAGCTTGAGTTGGGGCTGATTCATGGAAGATTAAAATCAAAAGAAAAAGAAGTGGTGATGCGCCGTTTCGCTGAAAAAGAAATTCAAATTCTTGTTGCCACCACGGTGATTGAGGTTGGCATTGATATTCCGAATGCGACGATCATGTTGATCGAAGCCGCCGAAAGATTCGGACTTGCGCAGCTCCACCAGCTTCGGGGAAGAGTTGGGAGAGGTTCGGATCAAAGTTACTGCTTTCTTTTTTTCGAATCTGAATCTGAAGATGTCCGTACGCGGCTGCACGCGATGGAAAAAATTTCATCCGGTTTTGAGCTCGCAAAAATGGATTTGAAATTGCGCGGTCCAGGAGAAGTTTTCGGAGTCCGACAGTCGGGGATTCCGGATTTGAAAGTGGCAAAATTAACCGATTACGAAATTATCAAAAAATCTCGCAACGCGGCGGAGCAGCTGCTCGCGGATGATTCAAAATTAAAAAATCATCCGCAGATTTTCGAGAGGTTGCGGGAAATGGAGAGGCAGCCGGTAAGATAGAAGGCTAATCCACTTTCTTTTTGAGAAGATCCGGAAAAAATTTTTTTAAAATTTCAATCATTTCATCTATTGTTGTTGGCTTCTTGCAGTATCTTTTTGCTTCGAAACCCGAATTGGCGAGTTCACCATCGACATTATCACAACCAATAGAATTATAATTTGAACAACCTCGCAGCATGCTCCAAAAAATTACATTCATAGTATTTTTATTGTCAATGGATTTGATCCAATTTGCGAAGTCCAAACCAACTGGTTCAGTGTCGCTACGATAGATGCCACAAATAACGTTTCGGAAACTACCTCTAAAAAGCTGAGTGAGTTTTTCTTTTTCGCTCCATCCATTATGCAATCCTATGATATCACCTTCCTGTAGAAGTGTTTGATCACACTCGACGAGACCTTTTTCGAGGTGATGAAGAAAAAGACCTGCATGGTCAATAATTAAAAGCTTGTTGCCGCATTTTTGTCCGTTGTCGGGAGATTCGATCATTTCAGCATCTGAAAAAATTTAGCACTGAATTTTATTTCTTAAAATTTAGCTTGTCAAATTTTTTTCAAAGTAAATCTTCCCATCCCGAAACCACCGAATCACTTCAGGATACCACTTTTTTTCGAGTGACTGCACTTTTTCACGCAAACTTTCGATAGTTTCTTTCTCCTCGATTTCGCACTCTTTTTGGCAAATAATTTTTCCGGCATCGATCTCTGCCGCCGCGAGGTGAATCGTCATTCCGCTTTTTTTCTCGCCCGCTTTCAAAACATTCGCGTGCACGCTGCCGTCCATTTTTCCCGCAAATTTTGGGAGGAGGGAAGGGTGGACATTCAGAATTTTATTCTCGAATTTCGCGCAAAAATCTTTTCGCAAAATTTTCATCCAGCCGACCATGCAAATTAAATCCGGCTCAAGCTGTCTCACCGTTTCGAGCAGTTTTCCGTCGAAATTTCCCGCCTTCTCGTCGATCAAAAAAACCGGCACTCCCGTCGCTTCTGCTCGCTCCGCCGCTCCGCAATTTTTGTTTACGACGAGTCCGACGAACTCGACATTTTTTAATTTCCCCGCATTTTTTTCGGCAATCATCGCACCGAAATCAGTACCATTCGTTGAGGCGAGGATGACAACACGAAAAGGTTTTTTGAAGGGCAAAGTGGAGGAATTTTAACGAAAAAGCAACTAAAGTGGAAAAAGCGGGAGAATTTGGCTTTTGAAAAGGAAAAATGCCTAAAAACAGGATTTTAGTATTTCAACGGTAAAAATTCATAAAATGAGAAGATTTTGCCTTTTTTTGGGATTATTTGAAAAATCGCTGAATCCCTTTTAAAAGGGATTTTCGTTGGAGTTATTTCCTGAATAAATTATTTATACAACTAGTCTCTATCTTCGACAAGCCCTAAATCCTTGACTTCGCACGAGAGGAAGAATACAATGATCTGAAACGCTGAGGTCGAGGAATGATTCAGCTTCATCGTTTCCTTCAAATCACAACCGCAGAGATTGTAGCAGAATCCAGAATAGATTCTGAGCTACTTAACTTCAGCTTCGGCTGTTTTGCTTCGCGATGGAGTTGGACTAAATCACCTCTCCACCACAAAACCACGCTTTCGAACAGCGTTTTCAAACAAAAAGCAAACCTAAAATTTGCTACCTCGAAAACAAAAACAGAAAGTAGCCGGCGTGTGGCTCTAACCACGCAAGTGAGGCAAAATAACTTTTTGGAAAGGAGAACACCTTTTCTTGCGGAAAGAGCGTTTCAAGCTCTCAGTTGCACCCCGGCATTTATTTTGCCACCCGCGATTGATAGAGTGCGCTCAATCTACGGCTTAAAGAGTCCTCTTTGGAGGGCTCTTTTTGCTGAGGAGTTTCAGAAGGAAGAAATTTTCGGATAAATTCCAAATAACAAAACCCAAATATCAAATAAATTTCAAAACTCAAATTTCAAATTTTGGGTTTTTAAGTTAATACTTATTTGGAAATTAGTGTTTAGGATTTCGGATGAGATTTAAGTTTTTTGGATAATTTTTTTAGTAATTTCTGATTTTTGTAAATTCTAGCTAAAATTCATCCACTTTGTTTTCCAAATTTTTCTCCCGCTTTCGCCCAAAGGCTTCAAACGGCGAGACTGTCCTCGTTCTCGATATTGGCACTGAATTCGTAAAAGCACTGATTTATCGTATCGAAAAAAGGCATGGATTTGTAGTCGGCTATTCAAAAGTTCGACAAAAAATGGGAGATATGGCTGCCGGTGCAGTTGCTAATATCGCTGGCGTTTCCGAAACTTCCGCGAGTGCGA
>JAGLJE010000140.1 GCA_023142645.1 Candidatus Altimarinota bacterium
AAAGTCGGTGAGCGCGCGGAATTTTTCGGACCGGCGGGGAAGGGTAGCTTCGTTCCGCGCGGCAAAAATTCGGAGCCGCTTTTTCTGCTCGGCACCGGCACCGGCATCGCCCCGCTTCTCGCCGTCGCTGAAAAACTGACGCGCGAAAAATCACCACGACTAATCACTCTTTTTCTCGGTGTGAGTTTCGAGGCGGATATTTTTTACGAAAAAGAATTCGCTGAGCTTAAAAAAGCGAATCCGAATTTCGATTTCAAAATCGGGGTTTCACGCCCATCCGAAAATTACGAGGGAGTGCGAGGGAGGCTGCCCGCGATTCTCGAGACGACTGAAATTCCGAAAAATGTGGAGACATTAGTCTGCGGGAGCGAGGCTTCGGTTGCGGGAATCAAAAATAAACTCCTCGAACTCGGTGTCCTCGAGAATCGAATCGACGCGGAAGGTTTCGGCGAAGTTTGAAGATTTCAAGTTGCAGGTTTCTGTTCAGTTGCTCAACTTTTCACTTCGCTTCTTTGCTGCTTCTGTCGCCGTTTCCACGATTTTTTCAAGTTTCTTTTTTTCAAAAATCTTCAGCGCAGCTTCTGTTGTGCCGCCTTTTGATGTCACATTTTTCCGTAATTTCGAGAATGAAATCATTTCCGCTTCTGCGAGTTTCGCTGCGCCCAAAAAAGTTTGTCGGACAAAAATCGGTGCGAGCTTGCCGAGTCCGAGTTTCTGAGCGGATTTTTCCAACGCTTCTGCGAACGCGAAAAAATAGGCCGGACCGCTTCCTGAAATTGCGGTGATCGCATCTAACATTTTTTCACTTCGCAGTTCCGCTTCCTCGCCGAAACTTGCGAGAATTTTCCGCACCAAAATTTTCTCTGTTTTGGAAACATTTTTACTAGCGAACCATCCCGAAATTCCCGCGCCGATTTTCGCAGGGGTATTCGGCATCGCCCGTGCGATTTTTTGGCTGCCGGTCAATTTTTTCAAATCCGCAATCCGCGTTCCCGCAAGAATCGAAATCACTAATTTTTTCGTTTTCCAGTTTTGGCAAACTTCCGCGAGATTTTGCGGTTTCACCGCGAGGAGAATCACATCCGCCTTATTCACCGCTTCTGCTGCGTTTTCCGAAGTTTTCACTCCTAATTTTTTATTCAATTCCTTCAACTTTTTTTCGTCGGTATCGATGGTGGTGATTTGCGATGGTACGAAAACTTTTTCGCGAATTAAAGATTCCAGAATTGCACCGCCCATGATTCCGCAACCGATGATTGCTAATTTCTGCATATTTGAGAAAAAAATACCTTTCAAAACCTCCGACAGGATATCAAAAAAACTCTTGAAATCCAATCCCATTTCTGCTAAAATGCGAAGAACCTAAAACTAAAAACCAACCAAAAAATGAAAAGGAAGAAAGATAAACCTCTTTCTCGAATAACAGTACTTCTCTTCGCACTCCTTCTCTCCATAGGAATTGCGGTATTTAACTATCTACCTCAAGCGAGAGAATTTCTAGCAGCCATTCTTACAAATCCAATCACTATCTCCAGTCTCACTACTTCTGGTACAAGCGATACCGGTTTCACCGCTTCAATCAACTTCAGTGGTGATGATAATGCGAATGCTGCAGCTACATTACACT
>JAGLJE010000141.1 GCA_023142645.1 Candidatus Altimarinota bacterium
TCAATTTTTTCTTTGAGACTTTGAAACGATGATGGGGCATTGTCGTAAGCTTGTTGCGCGAAATCTTTTGCCGCAGTCACGTGCTGCGATGTCTGTTCATACTCTTCATTCACTCCCGCTTGGTAAGCCAAACACAAACTCCTAAATCCCTGTGAAATAGCATGAGCGCCGATGGCAATCGAGTCCTCAGGCAACAGCAATAAAACTTCATTAGCGTAAAAAATGGCATTATCAGCATGCTGCAGAGCTGCTTGAATATCGTTATTATTGAGATCAACTAAAAGATCAATCAAGTTTGATTCGGCAATCCAAATCAATTTTTGGGCATCACCGCCTCTTTCTAAAACTAGCATTTTATAAATAATCTCAGCGCACTCCCCACGAGAGAGCAATTTACCCGGAGAAAGCTCATTGTCTAAAGTCGGGGTGATAACCCCCAAAGTCTTAGCATAACTCAAATAAGGTACAAACCACTGACTTAACTTGGTATCAGCAGAAATATTTTTGGTGAGATTTCGATGTTTGGAAACATCTTTCTCAAACGCTCCGAGCAGCATTTTGACAAACTCGGCTTTATTGACCTGGCGAGCCGGAGCGAAGCTGCCATCAGGATTGCCAGCCACGACTCCCCTCTCTGCACCCAAAATAACAAACTTCGCGAACCAAATATCAGAGGGCACATCGGGAAATTTATTTTCTCCAGCCGAATCAATCTCCGGAATTTCCATTCCGACACTTCCCAAAATCATCTTGAGTGCTTCAGCCCGATTTACAGAAACATCCGGCTTGAAGGTACCATCTGGATAACCATTAACTATCTCTAAATTTTTTAACGATTCAATTGCGGCAAAATAAGGATGGTCATTAGAAACATCCGAAAAAGTTGATTCCTCGGCTAGAGTCGAGTGAGTAAAAAAAACCGAAAACAATAGAACAAAAAGAGTTTTTTTCATGAAGAATTTTTTTAAGAAAACCGAATATTAGTGTGACTCAAAAGTTTTACCCCCTCTAATTTTAGCAAATTGTTTCTATCGACAACTTGATTTATTTACCAAATAGTTGACTGTCTGTACTACCCACCTTTAAGTGAGTAAATCATTCCCGCCAGCAGATATTAATCAAAATAATTACTAATTTCTCCGTGTAATTTTGTAACAAAAATACAACCATTCACCTCTAAGTCGCTAAAAATTCACCTTCAGCTTGATAAGATTTTCACCTTCAACTTAATAAACCTCAATTAAATTATCTCTCCAAATTACTTTTACCCATCCATCTATAAAATAAAATTTTTCCAAATTTTCCGAATCTACTTTATCTATAGAGTTTTCGTCTAATTGGATTTTATCCACCTTAAGTGATAATTATCATTCACCTTAAACAATGTAAGTATTTCACCTTTAAAAAATTTGCTTTTGGGGCGTGTTTTTGTTAAAATGAACGGATATCATTATAAAAAAATAAATAAAAATGAAAAAAACAGAAAAACTTTTTGTCTTGGCGCTGAAATTGGTCTGTGTTTTCGGGATTATTTGTGCCACTGCATTTCAAAATAGTTATGCCTCTTTGAGTAGTTCGAATTTTATTTTGAGTCCGGGAAACATCGTAGAATCCGATATAAATCAATATTCTTCTGATAATTATATTTTGAGTTCACAAATCACCACAGTGGGAGTAACCGCTAGTTCAGCCAGTTTTCAAACACTACCTTCCCTGCTCGCTGCGACAACTTCTTGCGGAAATGGCATAAAAGAAACAAATGAAAATTGCGACGGTAGTGATTTTGGAGGCGCTACCTGTTCGGATTATGGATACAATAGCGGTTCACTCACCTGCAGTTCAGCCTGTTCAATTGATTCTTCAGGATGCTTCAATCAAAATTTAAGAGGTGGTGGCGGAAGTGGTGGCGGAGGTAGTACAATCGTAAGCCCAACCCAAGAATCTGAAGAAGAAGCAGAACAAGATTTAAGTTTTGGAGAAAATAGTTTGGAAGAATATTTGGAAGAGTTGATAGAAAAAATGCAGGTAAAAGAAGCTGAAGAGAATGACCCCTTGTCTGAACTCGAAGAAGGGGAGGAAGAATTTACTAAAATCATCCTTCCTTCTGCCGAGGAAGAGATTGTAAAAGAAAATGCCGAAGAAGAAATTGAAGAACTGCACAAAAGTGCTGAAGAAGAAATCATAAAGACTATTGATCAAACACCGGTATTTTTTGGTGAGCTAACGAGCAATAAAGAATACCAAGCTGTGGTACTGGATACTGAAGGCAATCTCATCGAAACCCAAACGATCTTTACCGATGAACACGGAAGATTTATTTATGAAATCCAAACCCCACTCAGTGGTGGTTCGGCAGGAAGCTTAAAAATTACTGATCCTAGCGGGAAAGAAGCAGTGGGAACTTCTTACTCTTTCGAGATAACGGAAAAGAAAGAATCGTACCCAAAAGTAAAACTAATTTCTTTTGGAGACAAAGATTTATCGACAGATGACGTTAAGAAGCCACAAGAGGAAAGTCGTGAAATGTCAGGAGAACCGCTAGATTTGGGCGTAATTGAAATTAAAAAAGGCAGATCTATCAAGGGATATGCTGTTCCTTTCGCTGAAATAGTAGCCTACTTTCAAAGTGAAATCGTGGTAGTAAAAACAACGGCGGATAAAAACGGTTATTTCGAAATAAAAATCCCTACAGAACTCAAGCATGGAGAACACTCTGTAACGATTAGCCAAAAGTTTTCTGACGGTATTGTGTCAGAAAATTTGAGCTACCACTTCGAGTTGGACAACGGCGATAATCAAATCAATTGGCCAAAAGTCATAATGTATTTGATTGTAGTTTTATCGCTTGTGCTAATTAATTTTTCCTACTATGTATTTAAATTGGAAATAAAAAAAAGAAACATAAATAAAAGTGAATAAACTAAAAAATCTTTTTCGAACATTTTTAGTAACCTGCTTGGCACTAATGCTGGCAGGCAACTCTTTGGAATTAAGTTTCGCTGCTGATGACACTACCCCTGATGTAATTATTTATGGGGGGAAATTGCTTGATTCCTCCAGTGTTCCAATTATCACTGCTCACGCCTTGCGCTTTTCTCTATGGTCGAGTGCCGATTGGCAAAGTGAAGATGCCAACAATGGCGCGATCAATACCGGGGCTTCTAATTATGGAGGCTGGCTCGAAGAGCATACGTTTACTCCAGACAGTAATGGTACTTTTTCCATAGAGCTGGGTTCCCAAACTAGCTTGCCGACTATTAATTTCACAACTCACAAATATCTCCAAATTGAAATCAAAGCTTCTGGAGCTCCCGATACGAGTTATGAACTAATGGATCCTACCGGCGATAGTGGCGCTGATATAACCGATCGTCAAACACTCGGCGCGCTCCCCTATGCCAAAAACACTGAGCGCTTAGATGATAAAGAAGTTGGCACAGTCGAGGGGGATATCGCTTTGCTCGGTACAGATGGACAATGGGCGACTAATCAAATTCCCGCCGGCACCACTAAAGACGCTTTCATCATCGATGATGATAATACTATCGAAGGGGCGGGAACCGGTTCGATTGCTCTGCAGTTTGGCAATACGTTGAATAAAATTCTGTCCTACGATACGGATGACAACCGCTTTGAAATCAACGATGATGTTGATATCGAAGGAAATTTGAGCATCAGCGGAGCTTTGCAGTTTGGTCAAAACCTAGATGGACAAATTACTTACGATGACACGGAAAATACTTTTGATTTTGACGATAATCGACTCACAAATGTAGCTGATCCGACAAATGCCCAAGATGCGGCGACTAAAACTTATGTTGACAATTCCACCGTCAGTTCCACTTGGCAAGATCCTTTTGAGCATGCGAATCAATTGGTTGATGGCGGAAGCGGTGGTATTCGAGCTGGAGGTAAAATTTTCGTTAGTGATGAAACACTGGTAAACGAAAATGACACTATTACCATCAGCTACAACGATAGTGGCAGTTCTTTCGTGCTTACTGCCAAAGACGCTCCAGTAGCGGCAAATTGTGAATTTAAGTCTGGAACAGCCGCCGCGGACAACACCGATATGGCTACTTCTATTTTGAGCGCTATTAATAGTTGTTCCGACACTGGGGATTTTTCAGGACAGTCAGTCTCAAGCCTATCTTCTGTTTTCCTTACCCACGATGATCCCAGCTCTGTAGGCAACGGCACGATTACACCAAACGGCTCAGGATTTATCGATATCGACATGCACGATGGTCGAGCTTACGCGAATCTATCATCTAACGAAACAAGAATATGCCGAGGAAATCAGTTGATTTACATTTGGAATAGTGCCTCCAATGTATGGGAACATGTTCAAGATGCGGATTCGGGAACAACTCAAACTACTTTTACAATTAATTCCGAAGGATTTCAGTTAATTTTAAATAGTACTGGTTTAACTGCGAATCGCACGATTACTTTCGATGACGCTAATACGAAAGTTGTCGGCGAGGACAATATTCAAACACTCACGAATAAAACAATCGATGGTGATAACAATACTTTACAAGACATCGCATGGAGTTCTCTGGATACAAGGGACGAGACCTTATCGCTTGTGCCACAATATCCGGGTCTTTCTGTAGAAGAGGATGGTGCCAATAATATGGCCACGCTCAAACTAAATACTGATGTAGACAATAGCCACAACTTTTATATTCTAAGTTCAGCACAATCGGCACTAAATGATCTCGATATTTATGTACGCATTCAGCTACCGGATGATTTTGTCAGTTGGCAAACTACTCCGCTTCAAATTTATTTGAATAGTGATTCAGCAGAAATTACCAGCAACCAGATTGATATTTTTGTGAATGATACGGACAACAACGCGGTAACTCTCAGTGGCGGGACAGATCTAGTCAGCAGTCTTGCCGGTATTTGGAACCTGAAAGCAATCACCTTCGAAGGAAGTCCTGTCTGGACTCCGGGTAATTTCATCACGATTCGCGTCAACATGCAGGCAAAAGATAACAACGGAATTCGAATCGGAGAGATAAAGCTGAATTATGTTGGCAAGTAAGCCTCTCTAAAAAACAATTAAATTTTTATCCAAATTAATTTCTCAAGTGAGAACCTTCCCTACTGAAAAGGCCGCCTTCAACTTCCTCCGCGAAATTCGCTGGCAACACGGTATCGTGTGCCAGCGCTGTGGACTCGCGGATCAAAATTATGTGCACCAAAATAAAGCCAATGGTTGCCGGAAATACCGCTGCAAAGCTTGTAATCATATTTTCTCCGATACGAGTGGCACGATTTTCCACCGTAGCAAAATTTCACTGCAACTGTGGTCATTTGCCCTTCATGAGTTTTCCCAAAACAAGAAGATTACTTCGGTGGAGCTTGCCAAAAGATTAGAAATCCGCCAGCAAAAAGCTTGGAAAATCCTAGCAGGTTTGAAAAAGTGTCCACCGGAAATTTTGAACTTATTTTCAGAAGAAACAACGAGTGATGTCCCACCAGAGAAGGTCAAACTTTCAGCGGAAAATCTTCAACGAAAGGATGTCTTTGCCTCTGCTCCCGACGAGATGAATTCGAATCCGGAAGCAAGTGAAACAGATAAACAGGCGGAGGTAGAATTAGTCGAGCGAAAAGATGTAGCTGAACCAGCCTCGACTCCAAAACAAGCCGTTGAAATTGAAAAAAATCAGCAATAAATAAACTTAAGTTGGAACGAATTATCGTCAAGCTTAGTCGAGCAGTTTTTGCGTCGAAATGTGTCATTCACCTTCAAGTGAGTAGCAATCCGATCAATTCACCTTTAAGTAGGTAGTTAGCGCCCGAATAAAACTCTTAGACACAGGCGTATATTGTTTCCGACATCCTCCAAGCAGGACAATGTGCCATTCACCTTTAAATGGGTAATTATTAAAAATCAAAAACCTTGCCTTTTGGGCTTAGGAAACGTCAATTTCCCAAAAAGCCAGTTTTGCATCACATCCTTAATAATGTAGAGTACTCACCTCTAATTGAGTAATCGCTCAAAACGATTTTACAAGTGTCCGATTTACAAGAAAATTGGGACAGAAACGGATAGCAGAAAGCACCTACTCAAATTCAAGTATTTGCTTACTTTCTCAAATCTCCCCTTTCCACAAACTCAAGACAACAAGCTTCGTCAGGAAGAGCGTTTTTTTTGAAAGAGAGGGGTGGCGAAGCACTTATACGAAAAACGAAAAAAGTTTCAGAGACGAAGATTTGGTTGAGGCGAAGCAGGAATTTTTAAAACGGAATAAAAATAGCAGAGCAGGGATCGGGTTTTGGTAAGCAAACTTCATTGTTTCGAGAAGGTTAACTTGCATAAAATTCCTTCTTTTGAAACTTCTGCAAGGACTCCCTGCAACCTCTACTGCAAAATTCTTCGCAAAAATAAGCCTAAAAAAACCATATATTTTATAACAGATAAATAGTTAAGTGGCAAGAGAAGCTATTGGCTATTTCTAGATAAATCTGATAGAATGACAAGAATCAAAAACTAATAATCAAACTAAAAATGACTCACAAAACACAAAGCGTTCTCGCGCTACTGCTCGTAGTAACACTCACCTTCTGGCAACTGCCTCCCGCACTCGCGGCATCGGTACTTGTCTTTAGCAATGAAGTCAACGAGCAGAATGCCAACAAGATGATACTCGACAATGATAATACCACTGGAGATATCACTTTACAATTTGGTGGTTCTTTAGCTGAACAATTGTATTGGAATGCCACAGGAACTACTTTCGTCTTTACGGATGATTTGAATGTGACGGGTAATTTGGATGT
>JAGLJE010000142.1 GCA_023142645.1 Candidatus Altimarinota bacterium
TCACGGGAAACGAGTTTCGCGAAAGTAGAGGTGTTGCCGGTAATTTCAGATAGCGGGGAAATCGAAATCAAGTCCGACGAGATAAAAATCGAAACCTTCGGCGCGAGCGGCGCAGGCGGGCAGCATGTGAATCGAACCGATTCGGCAGTGCGCATCACTCATTTGAAAAGCGGAATCGTGGCAGTCTGCCAAAATGAGCGCAGCCAGCACCAAAACAAAGAAAAAGCGTTGGAAATTTTGAGGGGAAAGCTAGCGGAAAAGAAATTAGAAGAACAAGAAACGAAAGAGGCAAAATTGCGAGGAAAAGCGATGAAAGCCGACTTCGGCGGCGACACGATTCGCAGCTACATCCTCGACGACAAGCGAGTGAAAGACGCACGAACAGGAGTGGAAACACACAATCCTGAGAAAGTTTTGGATGGAGATTTAGATGAATTTTTGCGTGCTTTTCTTTTGATTAAGAATTAAAATAACAGCATGCCAACTGCCATCCAGCCAACATCGCAAAAAGAAGTCCGACAAATGCGGAAGGATTTGAAAAGATACGAGGAGTTGCTCGACCATTATCGCGCGCTTGCTGTTTATCGGGATGAAAAACAAAAAGGCAAACTGAAAACTTTGCGCTCGCTAACTGATTTGATGTGAGGATTGGAAAAACAGTCATTCGTTACACGACTCATTTTACTCGCGCTTTCAAAAAACTTAATCCCGAACTGCACGATCTACTAAAAACGCGTGAAGCAATTTTCCGAGAAAATATTTTTGATTCGCGTTTGAGGACACATCCGCTTCGCGGAGAATTAAATGGTTTTTATTCGTTTTCCATTACTTATAAATATCGCGTTCTTTTTAAAATTGAAAAAGATGGAAGCACGACTTTTATCAATATCGGCGATCATTCAATTTACGATTAAATGATTCTCAAAATCGAAACTGGTAGCGACAATCCAATTTTGCGGAAAAAATCCGTGAGAATTTCGAAGTTTGATAAAAAATTGAAAAAATTTGCGAAGCAGATGATCGCGACAATGCTCGCGAAAGATGGTGTCGGTCTCGCAGCACCGCAGGTAGGGGTGAACGAACGGTTGGTGATTCTGAATTTTCAACTGGGTGGAAAAAAATCCAAACCGATTCCTCTCGTGAATCCTGAAATCATTGACGCAAGTGTAAAAGCCATAATCGAAGAAGAAGGTTGCCTTTCTTTGCCAGGGATTTTTGGAAAAGTGAAACGGTGGAAAACTGTCACGATTCGTTTCGAAGACGAGACTGGGAGTCCGCGCGCACTAGAGCTCGAAGGGCTAAATGCCCGTGCAATTCAACACGAAATCGACCACCTCGGTGGAGTTCTTTTTATCGACAAACTCGAGGGAGAAATTCGTGAGGGAAAATAAGAAAAAATTATCCGTAAAGAAATGCTCCAATCGCCACTAAGCCGTTCGCGATTAACCACAAAACATACATCATTGTAATCAATTTCTCACGATGCATAATCCCATAAATAATCAAAACTATATCAAAAATAAAGTAAGCAGAAAAGGAAATAAGCGAGACTCCAGCCGCGTTTTGAAATACCCAAATTTTATAAACTTGAGGAATACTAAAAAGCGGCCCCAAAACTCCCACTACTAGGGCTGCCCTGTTAAACAAGCAAATCCATTTATCTTGGAAAAGCGGTTTGCGAAGCTTCACAATTCGATTTTGACGATGGATGTGATAAAGCGCGTGGCGAGACATTTAGCAATATTTAGTGAAGAGCTTTTCAGAAAATTGGCGGAGAGGGAGGGATTCGAACCCTCGCGCGAGCATTCGCCCGCCTACAGCTTTAGCAAAGCCGCCCCTTCAGCCACTTGGGTACCTCTCCGTGAAAAGCTAAAGCTCGTGAATTTTCGCAAAAAATCAGCGCGCGCGCAATTCGTTGATTTTTTTTACGAGAATTTCTTTTTCAACTTCCCCCATTAATCGCTCAATTTCCGCTCCATTTTTGTCAAGAAAAATAAATTCGGGCAAATCTTTCACCTGCCACTCGCGAACCTTCTCAGGATTTTCATCTGCATCAATAAACTCGGTCGCGAGCCACAAATTTTCCTTTTCAATTTCCGCCCACAATGGCTTCATTACAACGCAGCCGATACAGCCGATCGAACCAAATTTGAGAACTTTCATTACGAAAATTTTAGCAAAATATTTTCACTCTCTTTTTTAATTTTAGAAAACAAAACCTGAAGTTAACTGTAGATTGATCGGCGAACTTCTAGCTTCCATTTTCCAATTTCCAACATCCAAACTTGGTGGAGCTGGCGGGGATTGAACC
>JAGLJE010000143.1 GCA_023142645.1 Candidatus Altimarinota bacterium
ATCCTTTCTTCGATGTTGCCAAACATGAATGGTTCGCTCCTTTCGTTTCTATTTGTAAAAACTCCGGTATCGTGGGAGGTTATTCCGATGGATCCTTCCGACCTGCTAACCCCATCAACCGTGCCGAGATGGCAAAGATTGTGGTGGGGATGAAAGAGGGATGAGTTAATTTTCAATTGTTCCTATTATAAAAAAGCGGAGGTCGAGAGGCTTTCGCTTTTTTGTTGGGGGGGGTCTATTTTGTTCGCTTTCTATGTAATTGTGGTAAAATGAAAATCCGAAAGTGTTCATTATAAATTTCATATGCCTCCCAAAAAAGTCAAACGAGTTGTATTTGTCGGTCGCTTCCAGCCGTTTCATCGTGGGCATCTTTCGGTGATTGAGTATTTATTGTCGAAATTCGATCAGGTTTTGGTCGTGATTGGCTCGTCCGACAAATTCCGTACGCCTGAAAATCCGTTTACGGTTGGCGAACGTCATGCGATGGTAAAGGCGACACTCGATGACCTCAAGGTGAAGCCGGACAAATTTAAGGTCGTGCCGCTGCCAGATATCGATGATGATGAGAAATGGCCAAAACATGTCATCAAAATTTGCCCTGAATTTGAAGCGGTAGCGATTACCGACAATTCACGAGTGGAGGGGCTTTTTCGTAAATTCACGAAAAAGAAAATCATCAAAACGAAGAAAAAATACGCGATTTCTGCGACGAATGTTCGCGAAGAAATCGGAAAAGGGTCAGATCTTCAGAAATATTTACCGCAGCCGGTGATTGCCTTCCTTCAAAAAATTGGGGCGGCTCGTAAGATCATTGACATTGAAGAGGAAGCGAATGCAGAGGAAGTCGAAGAATAATTCTTTCGGAAAGATTGGCTTTTTTATCTTGAGAGATTTTTTGCATTCCTAAATTTTCAAATTCCAAAACTTAAATCCTAAATAAATTCTAAAACCCAAAGTCAAAGAGAACGAGAGTTTTTCGGCTGCTTAACAAAATAACGAGATAACGATTCAAAACTTATTTTCCCAGCTATTTTGTTGTCTCCGTCTCTCGCCCATATTTTTCCGCGACTGCAAAAATGTCGTCACGGATTCGTTCGCCGAAGCCGGTGAGATTTGCGACGACCACTGCTCCTTTTTCAATCTCGCCGGTTGCGAGTGCTTTCCGAATTCCCGCGAGTACCGTCCCGCCGACGAATTGTGGGAAGAGGTTTTCTTCGCGAATCAATTCCAGCTCGGCATCGAAAATATCTTCCTCATCCACGCCGATCGCTCCGCCTCCCGATTTCGCGAAAACTTTCAACGCTTCCTTCCCGCTGCCCGGATTACCGATCGCAATTGACTTCGCGATGGTTTCGAATTTTTTCAGCGGTTGAATTTCCACATCTTCCAATTTTTTTCCGTTTTTAATCTCCTCCCACGCCGTGACGACCGGGCTGCAAGTGTCTGGCTGTACGCCGAAAATGCGGTGCGGGTTTTCAAAAAGTTCCAACTTTTTCAGTTCGTTGATTCCCTTGTCTGCTCCGCAAAGCAGTGCCGCCGTACCAATCGGATAAAAAATATTCACTTCGCGGTTAGGTTCGATTTCTTTAGAAATTTGTAGTGCAATTTCGCTGCCGCTTGTTTTCGAACCTTCTTTGTAGAATGGACGGGTGGTATTGTTTGGCACGAAACAACGCTCCGGCTGCCCGGCGAGACGTGCTTCTTCGTTAATTTTTCTACAGTCGTTGACTGAACGAATCAGACATTCGTCAAAATTCGCGTCGAGTTCGAGAATTTCCGAATCCTCGCCGAGCTGTTCGCGGATTGCGTCTTTTTTACATTCACCGAGTGAACGGGGAATGTAGACTCGGCACGGCAGTTCGTTTGTTCGTGCGAGATATGCGGTCGCGATTGCGAGATTGCCGGTTGAGGCAACGAAAACTTTTTCGAAATGACCGAGTTCAAGTACGCGATTGAAGGCGAGTGTTGCCGGTCGATCTTTGAAGCTGCGGGTTGGATTGGCTTCCGCGAGATCGAGTTTGAAAAAAAGTTCGATACCGAGTTCCTTTCCGATTTTTCGTGAACGGACTAGCGGGGTGTACGGTCGATCGATGATTTTAATTTCATTCACTGGTTGGAGTTCGCGCAATCGCCAAAAAGTTTCCGGTCGTGCGGCGACTTCTTTTGGTGTGAGAATTTTCGAGATCGCTTCGTAATCGAATTCAATTTCGAGTGGACCGAGGCAGCCGTTGTAGCAAAGGTTCACGACGGTCGTGCCGCGCTCTTCTTTTAATTGCTCGAAAGAATATTTTTCTCCGCAATTCAAACAGCGAAGACCAATCGCAAATTTCGGTTTTTCGGCAGCGGTGAGTTTTGAGTTCATTTTTTTAGAAAAATTAAAAAATTAATTCAAATCCGATTCCGCGGGAGAAATTTTCACGCCGCATTCAGAAATGTACTTTTCCGCATCGTCGAGGACTTCTGGCGCGCCTTCGATCGAGAGAATGAGCCAACCGCCGTCGGCAGTCACATCTGCGCGGCGGATGTTTGCGGTGAGATCGAATTTTTTGATCACATTTGAAATAACTGGTTCTTTCACGAGATTTTTGGGGAATTCCAAACGGAATTCGCGGGAGATAGTTTCAGCCATTTGAATGGGGATTAAGGGAATAAAAAAAAGCTCCCGATTTTGAGAGCTTGAATTTCTATGCAAAGAAGCAAGCCCTCAAAATGAGAGTTGCATCATCATCATTTCGTTCGCAGAGAATGTAGAGAACATCGTGAGAATTTTAGCTTTCTTGAAAAAGAATGCAAGTTTGGTAAAATCACGAAGATGAATACAGCAACCACTTCTTCGCGGATTCAAGATCGCCACCCCAAAGTCAAAAAGTTTTGGAATGATAAGGTGATAGCAACTTTGAATGCCAGGATGAATGATAAAGAAATTCCTGCGAAACAGGCTTACGCAATACTTGACAAAAGAATTGCGAAAAGATTAGGAAAGTCGAAATGAGATTCGAAATTTTTTATAAAACTACCGCGTTAAAAGATTTGGAAGATATTTCAGTTTTTCTTTTTAAGAAAACTGGCTTTGCTAATTTTGCGAAGAATTATGTTGAAAGTATCAAAAATAAAATAGAAATTTTGAGTTTTTTCCCAGAAATTGGTTATCGAGTAGAAGACAAGGAATTGAGTTCAAAAAACTTACGATGTTTGCCGTTGGGGGAATATGTGATTTTTCACATTTGGCATTCTAAAAAATCTTCTCCAAATTTTCAATGAATGAATTTTTAATTCTCGGAATTTTTCTGCTCGCTTTCGCCGCTTTCGCGTTTTTCATGCACTCGAAATTTAAGCAACTTCAAAAACCAGAGGATGATTCTTCGCAAAGGCTAATGCTTGAAGTGATTGAAAATTTGCGGAAAGAGATTAATCATACTTCAGGAGAAAGAAGGAAAGAGACTCTTCAAACTCTTGATTTGCTCGAAAATAAATTCGCACATCTTAATAAATCGGTGGATTCCAAAATTGCCGAAAATACGAAAGTTGTAAGCGAAAGATTAGACAACGCCGCGAAAGTGATTCGGCAGGTTTCGGGGGAATTGGGCAAGATGTCGTGAGATTCGCGGGTCGGTGGAATCGCTCACGAATTTTCTCAAACATTCGAAGCGGCGTGGCAATCTGGGAGAGCAAGGTTTAAATGAAATGCTCAGTGAGGTGCTTCCGAAGGAAAAATGGAAAGTTCAGCATCAATTTAATAGCGGAGAAAATGTGGATGCGATTATTGAAACAAAAAACGGTTTAATTCCGATCGACTCCAAGTTCCCATTAGAGAACTTCGAAAAAATGCGCGGAGCAACAATTGAGAAAGAAGT
>JAGLJE010000144.1 GCA_023142645.1 Candidatus Altimarinota bacterium
CTCTGCAAACTTTTTTTACAACTGAATGGAAAATTAAAAAAATAGAAAATAAAAAAATAATTTCCTCTCGCGCGAAGTTTAATAATTAACCCTTTTAATTAATTCTTTTTTGGTTTTTAACTCTTACTTTTCCACTATTTTTAAAAAACTTTTCCACATTTCCTAAAAGTTTTCCAAAAAATAAAACTATTACACCACTTTTTAATAATCTAAATCAAGCACCTTTTATTTATCTAATAAATAAAATGAAAAGAAGTATTTATATTTACGATACAACTCTACGCGATGGTAGCCAAATGGAAGGTATTAACTTTTCAGTAAATGATAAATTAAAAATTTCAAAGAAGTTGAGTGATTTTGGAGTTAATTTTATTGAAGGTGGTTGGCCGGGAAGTAATCCCAAAGATGAAGAATATTTTAAAAAAGTTAAAAAGTTGAAATTAAAAAGTGAGGTGGTGGCTTTTTCTTCCACACATTTAATCGGGAAAAATCCTTCAAATGATAAATTAATCCAAAAAGTATTAGAAGCGAAAACAAAGTGGGTATGTGTGTTTGGAAAAACTTGGGATCTTCATACTAGGAAGATTTTAAAAATTAATAATCAGAAAGCGTTAGATTTAATCCAAAATACAATTCAATTTTTTATAAAAAATAAAAGAAAGGTTATTTTTGACGCGGAGCATTTTTTTGACGGATTTAAATCGAATCCTAAATTTACAATGGAGTGTTTGAGAATTGCGAGTAAAAGTGGAGCTGATAATTTAACTTTATGTGATACAAACGGAGGAAGTTTAGAGAATGAGATTCGAGAAATTATCCATAAAGTAAAAAAAGAAATTAAAACACCACTTGGGATTCACACTCATAATGATTGTGGATTAGCAGTTGCGAATTCACTTACCGCAATTAGAGAAGGTGTTGAATTAATACAAGGGACTTTTAATGGAATCGGGGAAAGAAGTGGAAACGCGAATCTCGGGGTGATTATCGCAAATCTTCAACTTAAAAAAAATCAAAAAATTATTCCTCAAAAAAATCTCAAAAAACTCACACAACTTTCTAATTTTATTTTTGAAATTGCGAATCTACCGCCAAAAAAAGAACAACCATTTATAGGTGTGAATGCTTTCACTCATAAAGGTGGAATTCACGCTTCAGCTGTTCGAAAAATTCCTCGAAGCTATCAACATATCGATCCGAAATTAGTGGGAAATATTTCACGAATCACGATTTCAGAATTAAGCGGAAAATCAAATGTTGTAGAAGTAGCGAAACGATTAGGATTTAATTTGCAAATTAAATCATCTCAAACTTGCGAGATTCTCCAAAAAGTTAAAATAATGGAAAATGAGGGGTTTTATTTTGAAACCGCAGAAGCTAGTTTTGCGTTATTAATTCTCCGACTACAAAAAAATTACAAAGCACCTTTTAAGGTGTTGGATTATTTTGTGATGAATTTTAAAAACGGAGAAGCGAAAGCGAATGTGAAATTAAAAGTTGGAAATGAGATTCGTGAATATACAGCAAGCGGGAGTGGACCGGTAAATGCGCTTGATATTGCGACACGGAGGGCGGTGGAAAAATTTTTTCCGCAAATTAAAAATATAGAACTAAAAGATTACAAAGTTCGCATTCTAGACTCAGATGCCGCCACTGCTGCGAAGACGCGCGTGTTGGTCGAAAGTTCAAACGGGATGGAAAATTGGAGCACGGTTGGTTGTTCGGAAAATATTATCGAAGCGAGTTGGCAAGCACTTACCGACTCACTCGAGTATGCGATTTGGAAAACAAAGAGAGCTGGATAAATTTAGACGCACTTAATAGTTGGTTTAAGACAAAAATTAAAATTTGCAATTACAGCAAAATTTCCTCTAAAATTCGAAAAGAATTTAACTCTCTTCCAAATGCACTCTCATAAACTTAAAAAAGCTCTCATCAAAAGAGCCACCGAATCAGTCGGGATTCTCTTCACATTATTACTTGTTTTTTCGGCTATCGTTTACGCTTACACCACATGGGCTCCTGGCGGTCCGCCACAGACCGCACCAGGTGCAGGAAATGTGGACTTAGCATTGAGCGATACTCGCTGCGACACTTCCGGAACGTGCTCTCAAATTTGCATCGGTAGTGATTGCGAAACAAGCTGGCCAACTGGCGATAGTCCCCTTTGGGATACTGACGGCACGGATGTTTATCGTGATAGTGGGAATGTTGGTATCGGAACGACAAATCCGGGGGTAAAGTTGGAAGTAGATGGAAACATTATCGCAGATACACCAACCGCCAATAATCATGTTGCGACTAAAGGATATGTGGACGCGGCTGGCAACCCATATATTGATTGGAATGACTGTAATTTTCAGAGTTCTTGTATTAGCGCAATAGATAATGAAAATATCCTTAGTTGCGGTGTTGGATATGTACTTGTTAGCCATAGTTGTGCTATGGACGATGGTTATTGTGAATTAGGTAGTCCAAATCATTTGCGAGTTAAAACAAATACTTCTGGTAATCCTTTTACAGTTTGTGGATCCATAAAATGTTGCAAATATATAGTGCCATAATTTTGAATGTCTATAATATATCTTAAAACAACCATAATAATTTTAACATTTTTTGTATTCCTAAGTTTAACAGCATGCAACAAAGCAGACAACAAATTCTCCGCAAAAGAAATAGGCATTATTAATAAAACATCTGTTAATAATCCTGAATTTTTACTGTCCGCTGGTTGTATCACAAACAAAACAGAAAAAGAGGTCAGGGGCAATTCAATGGAGCCGCTGGTAAAGGCCGGTGAAACGCTTGTTTTGTTGGAAAATTATTATGAATGCAATAAAGCCGAAAGAGAAGATATTATTGCCTATGACTATAAAGGCAATGATAATCCGCTGATAAAAAAAGTTTTAGTGTTAGGAGGAGATAATCTGGAACTTAAAGGCAATAATCTGCTTGTTAACAATGAAATTTTAGCAAACAGCCAACAAAAAAATTATACTTTTTATGAAAGCCAAAAAAAGATGATTAGCTTGTACATTAAAGATGGAAAATTAATTAAAGACGCGTATTTGATATTTGGTGATAATATTATCAGTGGCCTTGATTCTAGAAAATTCGGAGCGGTTTCAGATAAGAATTTTTTAGGTAAGTTTATAAGTAAATTTTGAACTGAAAAAAATTGTCAGGAAGCTTTTTTTACGAATCGTGACTTGTTTAAGGACTCGCTGCTAAATATATATTAGACCATTAAACATTTTTCCCGCAGCACTTCTTAAACTTCTTCCCGCTGCCGTTCTGTATTAGCGGGACTTCGCTTTGCTTCTTCTAACTTAAACATTCTTTCCGCAACATTGTTTATACTTTTTTAGTGATCCGTCTGGCTTAACCGCTCCGCACGGGCAGGGGTCGTTTCTTCCCACTTTTTGAGTTGGTACTGGGGAAGTCGGAGTTTGTGAGTTTTCTTCTCCGCTCACGCGGATGATGGTGGGGTTCTCTGCCTTCGAAGGAGCACTTGATTTTGTTTCATCCACCCGAATTTTTACCACTCCCTCGCTGCCGAGATTTTTCATCTTTTCGTCCACCTTTAAAAACTGCTGTGCCGTCGCGGTAATTCCCTTCTGTTGCTCAGGGGTGAGCTCTCGATCACCGGTAAGAATGTCTTCCACATTTTCCACATTTGTAATAATTTTTTGTGGCACGGAAGGTCGGAGAGGCGGAGGAGTTTCTTCGATTTTTAATTTAAATAATGCGCGAACCGTGTTTCCGCGGATGTTTCCCAGCAATTCTTCGAAAGCGACATACGCTTCATTTTTGTATTCGATTAACGGGTCGCGTTGCCCGAAGCCGCGCAGTGAAACCTTCTCTCGGAGTGAACGCATATTCTCGAGGTGCTCCATCCACAGTCTGTCGATTGTTGACAGATAAATCTGCCGTTCTGCGAAACGGAGTGCCCCAGCATTTGGCAGAGCTTTCTCGCGAGACTTGTAAGCAGTTCTCAAATATTCCGCCGCGAAATCCTGCAACTCCGGCTGTTTTGAAAATTCTCCCAATTTATCCGTGTCGAGCGGATTTTCCGTATTTTTAAAAATCGACGAGAGTTGTTTTACCACCTCGTTTAAATCCCAATCCTCACGCTTTCGATTCAGCGTGAAGGCGTTCACGATCCCGCGAGCGTCTTTCTCGATAATTCGCTTAATCTCGTCCGCGATATTTTCGTGTTCGAGAATTTTCCGCCGTCGTGAATAAATAATCTCACGCTGTTTGTTCATCACATCATCGTATTCCACGAGGTGTTTACGAATATCGAAATTATGCGCTTCCACTTTTTTTTGTGCGGATTCGATTGAATGCGAAATCATTTTATTTTCAATCGGCATATCTTCCGGTACTTTTAGGAATTCCATCATTCGCCGCATTTTTTCTCCACCGAAAAGCCGCATCAAGCTGTCCTCCATCGACACAAAAAACTGGCTCGCACCGGAATCGCCCTGTCGCCCCGATCTTCCACGAAGCTGATTATCGATTCTCCGACTTTCATGTCGCTCCGTTCCGAGAATAAAAAGCCCACCCAGCTCTGCGACACCCGCGCCGAGCTTGATGTCTGTTCCGCGACCGGCCATATTCGTGGCGATTGTGACTGCGCCTTTTTCGCCCGCTCGCGCCACAATTTCGGCCTCCTTTTCATGATGTTTCGCATTCAAAACTTTATGAGGGACACCATTTCGTAAAAGTTGCGCCGAGAGAGCTTCCGATTTTTCAATTGTAATCGTCCCGACAAGAACAGGCTGTTCTTTTTCGTGCAGCTCTTTAATTTTTGCCACTGTCGCGAGAAATTTCCCCTTCTCGCTTTTGTAAACCGAGTCTGATAAATCAATCCGCGTTACTTCTTGGTTCGTAGGAATCGCGAGACATTCAAGATTGTAAATTTTCGCGAACTCCTCCGCTTCCGTGAGAGCCGTGCCGGTCATTCCCGCCAGCTTCTCATAAAGTCGAAAATAATTCTGCAGCGTGATTGCCGCAAGTGTCCGCGATTCCCGCCGCACCTCGACTGCCTCCTTTGCTTCGAGGGCTTGATGAAGTCCGTCAGAATATCGCCGTCCCGGCATCAGCCTGCCGGTGAATTCATCCACGATTAGAATCTCGCCGTCGCGGACGACATAATCTTTATCTTTTGTGAAAACTGCACGGGCTTTCAGTG
>JAGLJE010000145.1 GCA_023142645.1 Candidatus Altimarinota bacterium
ATTTTCATTCGAGGATTCCTCCAATTCGACAATCGAAGCAATCGTGAGTATGTCGTGAAGCGGGATATTCGATGTTTCAGAATCCCACCCTGCTTCACGAAGATTGTGTTCCATCGCCTGCAGCATTCGCGAAACTAAATCAGCTACGCTGAAATTCCGCGGATCAATTTTGTAAGTCGCCGGAAAAAGATAACCTTCGAGGCTCGCCACCGGTCGATTCGTCGCGAAGCTATCCTCCTCATTGCCAGCCAAACTTCCACCTTCTCTCACAAAAAGCGCGAAATCATTCGGCTGAATCAAGCCAAGCTCAGCCAACTTCGTGTCAATTTCAGCGGAATTCCAGCCCTCGAGAACCGTGAATGAAACTTGCCGCGCTTTTCCTGTCTGTAAAATCAGCGCCACATCCGGAATCGTCTCACCACCAGCGAAGCGGAAGTGTCCTGCCTCCACTTTTTTATCTAAATTTTCATTCGTAAGGTAATTCACCAAAACCCAATCATCCCCCACTACCCCAATCTCTTTCAATCGCCGCGCAATCGATTTCACACTCTCGCTTTTTTCAATCACGAAATCAACTGTACGAGTGTTGCTTCCCGGAATTTCGATCGCCCGCGGAAAATAAATCAGGTGTTTATAAACAAAAACTACTACAAGTGCGACAACTCCAACGATGAAAACGCCAGCGAGTGCGAGAATTATTTTGCGAAGAGAATCCATGCTCTTGAATTTTTAGTTTTCAGCCTGACCTCCCATCAACCCCTGCATTTCCCCCATCACCCCTTTCATTTTTTCGGCAGCAATTTCTTGCGCCTTTTTAATCGCTTTATTCGCAGCAGAAACAATCGCAGCCTGCAGCTTTTCGGAATTCTCAGGTGTTTTCAATTCCTCCGGAATTCGCGCGGCAACCACCTCCATCTCGCCATTCACGGTAATCACAACTCCATCAGTCTCCGCCTCAATGTGAATGTTGGCGAGTTCTTTTTTAATTTGTTTCGCTTGTTTTTGCAGCCGATAAATATCGCGCGCTTGTCCAAACATGTTCATTTTAAAAAAATTAGATTTTAACTTTCAGGGAGTTTATCAAATTCTTGCGTAAAAAAAACTTCCCGCGTAAAATGCCAAAACTTCGCGGTGAATCGGGTCACTCCTCCCGAGATGAAACCGTGAAAATTTTAACCCCAAAAGGATGAATAATTCTGACGATCTTCGCCGGCTACTCGTTGCCGGTCTCCACTTCGGTCATAAAACTGATAAATGGAACCCTAAAATGAAGCCGTTTCTTTTTGGCGAACGGAATGGAATTCATATTTTCGATTTGGAAAAAACTGCGGAATACCTCAAAGAAGCGATGGATTTCCTCGAAAGATCCGCGAACGAAGGCAAAACGATTCTTCTCGTATCAACGAAACAACAAACTCTAGGATCACTGCCCGATTTGGCGGTGTCTTTGAATTGTCCGTTCGTGACAGAAAAATGGTTCGGCGGACTACTCACGAATTGGAATACGACAAAAGAAAGAATTCGGCAGTTGCGGAATTTGAAAAAAGAGCGGGACGAAACCGCTTTCTCGAAATATTTGAAAAAAGAACGAAATCGAAAATTGAAACAGATTGAAAAACTCGAACTTTGGCTGGCGGGAATTGAAAAGTTGGATAAAAAGCCGGATGTTATTTTTATACTCGACACGGTAAAAGACCAACTCGCAGTGAAAGAAGCGAAAAAGTGTGGAATTCCAGTCGTCGGAGTGGTCGATTCGAATGCCGATCCGGATCCGATTAGCTTCCCGATTCCTGCAAACGATGACGCGATGAAAGCGATTCAGCTAATTTTGAATGAGGTGGCTGACGCAATCGAGCGAGGGCAAAAAAAGCCGAAAATTACCGAGCAAGAAGATCCGAAAGAAAATACGAAGGTCGAGAAAAAATCAGAAAAATAATTTAAAATTTCTTTGTTTTTTTAATTCTAAAAAATGGCTGACGAAAACACTACAAATCCCGCGGATCCGAATCCTCCAACCGGAGACACGGACATAGGCGCCACTCCGCCTCCCACTGAAAAAATTTCACCTCCTTCCGGACTGCCTGAGACAACAGCGCAACCCGCTGCAGATACAGAAGTTCAGCAAACTCCAATTTCAGAGACAACTGAAACTGCAGCCGAGCCGGTAATTCAACCCACAGAAACTACGGAGGGGAAAAAAGAAGAAGTTGTAGAAACTCCAGCAGGTGAAACTCCAGCAGGTGAAACTCCAGCAGGTGAAACTCCAGCAGGTGAAACTCCAGCAGGTGAAACTCCAGCAGGTGAAGCTCCAGCAGGTGAAATTCCAGCAGGTGAAGTTGCGAAAACCGAAACTACGGAAACTGCTCCAGAAATTCAACCCGTATCCGAAACTGCAACCGTACAACCGGAAAAAGTTGAGGAAACTCCGGCTGAAGAAATCGTTGAAGAGGTTTCACAACCGCAGCCGGAAACTCAGCCTAAAGTTGCCATAGCGGAAGAAGAAATAATTCGAGGTGCCCCCTCGAAACCCGGTGACAAAGTTGAAATCGAACTTCCACCATCTCCGTCTCCAACTGTCGAATCTGTTTCGGAGACTCCTCCAAGCGGTGCGGCGACAGAAAGCATTCCTCCGAAAACGGAGAAAAATCCACAACCAAAATCCGGATTTAAACCGGATGGAGTTACCCCACTCGATGGCGAGGAGAAGGTTTTTGCAGCAGTGGGATACGTGGGAATTCTCGCGCTACTTCCGCTACTCGCGCGTCGTGATTCAGAATTCGCGCAGCATCATGGTCGACAGGGACTCGTGGTTGCGATTATTTTTATCGTACTATGGCTTTTCGCGAAACTGGGAGGCACATTTTCCACTCTCGTTTTTGTTTTGCAATTTGCCGCAATCGTGGGAGGATTCGCACTCTCTTACAAGGGCGATTGGTTTCGGATTCCGGGAATTTATGATATCTCGCTAAAAATAAAATTGAACCCGCAGCAACCGCGAACTTCTTCGAACGAAGCGCAAAACCTTGGAGCCACCGAAACTCCTCCTCAGAATTCGGAAGAAAAAGAAGTTCCTCCTTCTCCGCAAAATTAGAATTTAATTTTTCCGCGGGAAACAACCCGCGCTATTTTTTATTTTTTTACTTTTAAAAAAATGGTTGAAATCACTGCTGCTCTCGTGAAAGAACTCCGCGATGCCACCGGCATCTCGATGTTGAAATGCAAACAAGCGCTCGAAGAAGCAAGTGGTGATTTGGAAAAAGCGCGCGAGATTTTACGGAAGCAAGGCGAAGCGGATGCAGCGAAACGCTCGGAAAAAGCCGCGGGTGAGGGAGTAGTCGCGATGAAGATTTCCGAAGATTCGAAGAAAGGTGCAATTCTCCAGCTTTTTTGTGAAACCGATTTCGTCGCGAAAGGCGACAATTTCACGAATCTCGCCGAAGAACTTGCAGAAGAAACACTCGAAAAAGGAGCAAATAAGATGAAAGCGGCAAGTGAAGAAAAAATTCGAGAGGGTATCCAGAAAAATGGAGAGAACATCAAACTCGGTGCGGTAGAGATTTTGGAAGGAGAGCAGATCGCGAACTACATCCATTCGAATAAAAAAATCGGAGTGCTTATTTCGTTTTCAGGAGACGAAGAGACTGGAAAAGATGTAGCGATGCAAGTAGCGGCGATGAATCCACGAGTGGTAAATCCTGAAGAAATTTCGAACGAAGAAGTGGCAAAAGAAAAAGAAATTCAAAAAGAAATGCTCGCAAAGGAAGACAAACCAGCGGAGATAATTGAAAAAATTCTCGAAGGAAAACTGCGAAAATTCCGCGACGAACAGAGTTTAATGAAACAAAC
>JAGLJE010000146.1 GCA_023142645.1 Candidatus Altimarinota bacterium
ACAGAATTTTTCTCAGCTTCCGTAGAAGCAGTCGGCTTCACACCGATTTCGTCGAATTCGGAAAGGTCTATTTTAGTCATTGGTTAATGGTTCTTGGTTTAGTTTAGTGTAGAAACAATTTATTATTTAATAATTAATATTTATGACTTATGATTTCTTATGTGTCGCTGCCTGTCGGTCCCTTTTCGATGAGGGTATTGACGAGGGCATACGCGAGTAAGATTACGATAATTCCAACCACTACCCAAACAATAATTTTCTTCGCCTTACCAGCTTGCTCATCATTACCCGCGGCAGTGACATAAAGGAAACCGGCGTAAATCAGCGCGATCATCGCAGCTAGCGCGAGGAAGCGTAAGAAAAAATTCGTCCATGTAATTAACGCTTGCCGAAAAGAAGATTCACCTGAAATACCGTCGTATTCACTCGCTTCTGGCACGGTGAGACAATTGCCACCACCACAACCAGGCTGATCGCCTGCGCCTCCCTCCGTGCTTAGCCCGAAATCGTCAGTTTGGATGTCTAGACCAATTCCGCCGAGATCAAGACCACTAATATCAATACCTGCCGTGAGATTTTCTCCGGCAATCCGTCCGAAAACCGCGAGAGCAATAATCGCAACACCGATAACGATTCCGGTGGTGATTCGATATGTTCGAGATTTATTTTTTTTAAACATTTTAAAAGTTAATTATCCCAGCTGAAATCAATTCCACCGATACTCACATCTATGCTCGTACCACCTTCTGTACCTGTACCTTTGCTCGAATCACTTTCGAGGAGCGTATTCACGATTGCGTACGCAGAGAAGATTACGATAATTCCGATAACCACCCAAATAATTATTTTCTTCGCTTTGCCGGTTTGTTCTTCGTTTCCGGCAGCAGTGAGATAAAGAAAACCCGCGTAAACGAGCGCGGCAATAGCTAACGCGCCGACGAACGGAAGCATGAAATTTGTCCAACCGGTAATCATCCCGATTGCGCTACCATATTTGTTGCCTTCGTAATTCTTTTTGAAAGTTACGAGACCATCAGCAGCTCCGGGTCCGTCGAGAACGGTAGTTGAAATTGTGATTCCTGCCAACGCGCCTCCTAATGCATCTGATGTTGTCCCAAGAGCTGTAGCTACCGCTGATATTCCACTACTGAGCGCGCCAGTGGCTCCACTCACCAATCCTGTGATTGGGGATATTACTGTGCTGACTGCTCCACCAATCGCAGTTCCGACAGCTGAACCTCCAGCTGCTCCCGCCTTAGATGCCTTTACATACCACGGATCATCGCTAGATGTCGTATCTGCCTTCAAATTTTTTGCCTGAATAGTTCTTAGAAATGCTTCTAACCTCGTAGGAGAATTATTTTCATCATTCTTATAAATTATCTCTTCGAACTGTTTCTCGAATGGAGCAAGTTTGGTTTCTGCTTCTAGAGCCTTTTCCGTAAGGGTATTTTTAAGCTCAAGAGCCAACCCTTGATACTTCATCCACTGCTCTATCCAATTTTCGAACTCACTCTCACACTTTTCGAGATTGTCATAAATTTCCATACAGTTTTCTAGTCTCGCAGTAGATTGCCGAAAAGCTAGCTCTGCTTTGGCTTCCTCTTCTTCCAGTGTTTTTATTTCTCCTTCTGGAAAAATTTCATTCATAACTTTCAGCATTTTTTCCCCGACTACCTGTAATTCTTTTTCAACATGGACTTGCGGTAAATTTTTATTTCCAATTTGACTGATAAAATCGAGACTTTTTTCAATCCTCTGCTCCCGTTCTCGTAATCCGATTTCTCCAAGCAGTCTCTGCAAATCATTCCGCAAATTTTTGAGTGAAATTAAACGCAAATCTAGATTCGCGAGACAATCCACCGAATCTTGATGCTGGTCGTACACCCCGCCGTTTCCTTTTCCGATTGCGCTGAAATAATCATCGCGCGCGGATTTCACTACGGCTACTTCTGTCTTAATCGCCTCGATTGCGTTGAAATTACGCGGTAATTCAGCCGCGAAAGTTTTGTCTTCCATTTTCCAACTGAACAAAAAAAGCAGCACTGCGATCATTGCGACCACTATGAATTGTAGCTTCCGATTTTGACGAAATGGAATTTTTTTAGATTTCATCCTTTAAAAAGTGTTGCGTATTAAGCTCCAGATTCCGAAAATAATTTCCGCTTTTGCGCGTTCCTCTTCCGCTTTACGCTCGGTCGCGGCACGCATTTCGATCTCCGCAAGTTCCGCCTCCATAGCTTCCTTCAGCACGGCTTTTTTTGCTTTTAGTTTTGCGAGAGCAGCCTCGTAAACTTTTTTGAGATCCGCTGCAGCGCTCATTTTTTCATCCAAATCATCACTTCTTTCTTTCAATTCATTTTCACACCACCCTTTCCCTTCCCCAGCTTCGAGATTTTCTGAATCTTTTTTACCGATTTCAAGAGCAATGATATCAACAACATTTAATTCTTCGATTGCAATCTCGAGATCAAATTTTAAACCGCTCAATTCTTCGATCGTAGCAGCTTCTTTTTGTCTCGCTTCCTCCACCTTTTGTATGTATTGTTGACAAACACCCGTATTACCCGCGACTATGCACTGCTCATACGCTTTGGAATTTTCAGCCGCGCGGACACGGTTTTTGAAAACTTCTTCCATTAATTTTTTCGTAAAGACCGCAGCGGAATATTCTCTGCCATCCGAGTCCACGAGAGAATAATCTTTTTCTACAGCCTCTTGAATTTCAAGCATCTGCGCAATTATCCGAAATTCTTTTTTGCAACTCCGAGCAACCCGCAAATCCGTTTCCACCATTTCACAACGCTCCTCGTTTTCGCAAAAAAGCACTTCGTTCTCTAGTTTCGCGAGTTCCATTTCGAATTCTTCGCGAGCTTGTTTTTCGTTTCTTTTTAATTCGACAATCTCATCCTCAATCTGCCAAATTTGCTCCTCTGTTTCGTAAAGTTTCTTTTCGGCAGCGCAATCTGATCCCGCACAGAAATTGAGATTTTCGATGAGCTGCGGAAAACCGCGCGAAAGATTCGCTAGCCGTGAGGTGAGATCTTCGAAATCTTCCACGATCCCGACAGCCGTGCACGCGAAATTTTTATTCCGGACAATTTCACTTCTGAGCAAATCGCTTCCGCCTAAAAACATCCCGCTCGCAAACAAACTAAACGCAAGCAAACCCGCGGTAGCGCGTGAGAGTTTTTGTTTAAATCGGTGAAAAACTCGCGCGTTTCGCGGATTTTTATTTGCAATCCGACGAACAGTGAATTTCACTATCCGCCGCGATTTTCGCGAAATAGTTTTTGTCTTTGGCACCTTTGTAAGAGTGTTAGGAGTGGTCAGGAGTGTTGAGGATATTAAGAGTGTTGGGAGGATTAGGAGTGTTTCTCTCGAAACTCCTAATTCTCTTAACTCCTCCCAATATTCCTTCCTGTCCTACAAAGAAAAGATCCGAGCGAGAACACCGCTCCCGCGTACGCGGGACGCACGAAACTGCCGCGGATTCGCATTGCGAATTGCACGGACAGAGAAACCTCCCGCGAAACGAGAAGACGGTGCGTGCACGCGTTTTGAAAGCGTGCGAGTAGCCCTTTTTATTTTAGCCATTTTATTTTGGGGTTAAATAATTAATTAATAATTTAAGACTAATTTGATTTTTAAATCTGATCATTTTAGCATTTCTCAGCTTTCCAATCAAATGAAGTGGATTGACGAGTCAATTATTCAGTTGCTAAATCATTTGGTAGTAACTAGTTGTCAATTTTATTTTTTGCTTTGAATTCGAATTTATTTATTACTAACCGCAGACTAAAAACTTACCAACTAATTACCTATTTTCGATATTCGATATTAATTCCGTCTCCCCTTCCTTCTGGATTTCCAGAGGTGATCGAATTCACGATTGCGTACGCAGAAATTGAAAGCACCACTCCGATCACCGCGCCAAGAATTACCTTTTTTGATTTCTCGGCAATTTCCGTGTTACCGAAATTCGCGACCCAAATCATCCCCGCGATGATTATCGAAATCACTGAAAACACGCCAACGAATGTAGCAACGAAATTCGTAACGCCCGCGAGATCGGCGAGACCTTGCGACACATTCACGCTCGCTGCGCCGGTGTCCGAATTCACCGCGAAGAAAAAATGATTCACGAGATTATCCGCAAGCAGGATTACCGCAAGACCGGCAAGACTCCACAAAATCATTTTTTTGTGTTTCGTAACCTGCTCTTCATTTCCCATCGAGGAAATAATCGAGACACCCGAATAAACGATGAAAAAGATGGCGATTCCACCAATGAGACTTTCGAAGAATCTCACGATTCCGAGAATTTGATTCGAGCCGGACGCGCCGAGTTCGGCTGCGGTTTTGCAGTCGAAAATTCTTTCATCAGCTTCATCTTCAGTGATCCCATATTTTTCTGCGATAACTTCTACATCATAATAATCTTGTTCCCGCAAATCTACTGAATGTTTACCATTTTCAATTTCACCTCCCACATAACTCATGAAGCTCACGCAAATCGGATCAGTAATTCCTTCAGCATCTCCTGTATTCGACGGATAAATAAATCCAAAAATTAATGTTTCTAGCATCAACAGCGTGACGAAAGCAGTGATTGCATGCATAAGATATTTCTTTTCTTTTTCAATTTTCTCCTCGTTACCGCTTGCGGAAATCATGTGTGCTCCCGCGAAAAAAATGAAGATAATCGCGAAAGCTCCCGCGAGCGTTTTGATGTAGCTAAAAATCGTCCGTACATTATTTTGAAAATAGTTCGCGATACTTTCGAAAAGGGCTGTGTTTTCAGTTATTTTTCCATCCTTAATTGAGAACAAACTTT
>JAGLJE010000147.1 GCA_023142645.1 Candidatus Altimarinota bacterium
TTAGCCAGCTGAAACCGGGAATCCCAAAATGCTTTTTCTTTTTCAACAGCTCGCGATTTAAGCTTTTTCGTGCTTTTTTCTGCCAACCGCCAATGAGATGACTTCCTTTCCGTGGGCGGATAACAATTTGCACACTCGCGCGGTCGTCTTTTTTTAATTTTGAAAGAACATTCGTCATCGAATTCAATGGATCATTTTCGATGACTTTGTAAGTTTTGAAAGGTCGCCAGCTCGGTTTTTTCTGATAAAAATAAAAACATTTCGCGTGCGTTTTTTTTGGCACCGGTTCAGGTAATTCTTTCAACGGTTCGACATACGCATCCGGATAAAAGCTCGTGATCTGTTTTTCCACCACTCCTGCGTAATATTTATTCGTGATTACATAAAAATTGATTCTTTCTTTCTCGTAAAAAAGCTCGAAGCTCACGAGATCAGTTTGGAAAATCGCTGAACGAATCATATTTACGAGATTCATTTCGCCGATTTCATGCAACGCGCGATAAAGCTGGTTCATCACTCCGATTTTTTCGCGGAAATCTTTTTCTATCGCCTCCTCGCGATCTTTGTGAGTTTCCTGTCGCGGCTGCGTGATTTTTAAACAGACGAGATTTTTTGCCCATCTCAATTGATAAAACAGTCTCACCCCATATTTCAACGCGCTCCACACGAGCCACACGGTCGTAGCGAAAACTAGAATTTCGATAGTATGAGCCCACCAGCCGGGTTCGCTCAAAAACCAGCTCCACCATCCCTTCATTCGCTCGACGGTGAGCCAGCCGGTGAACAATTCATAAAGAACGATTCCAGCGACAAGAAAAAGCTCCCAAAATCGGACGAGAAAACGGATGGCAAAACCCATTTTTAGCTTTTTATTTTGATTTAAATCTTCATACCATTTTACCAAAAATTGATAAAAAAATCAAGAGTAAGCTTCATTTCAAATATAATTCATTTCAGATTTTTTTTTGAAATGTTAGAATCGTTTCGATTTAGCTTCTTTTTGTGGTAATTCGCCGTGCTCGCCGCCGTTCAATTTCCTCCGTTCGTCGTAATTATTCAACGATGCCGATTCGTCGGCGACCATCTCTCGTAAAAAAACTGCTCACTTCTGCGAGTAAAACCGATTTCAAACTCAAAATTGAATCGCGGGTGGCGCGGGATATTTGGGCGGTAATTTATATCACCCTTTCAATTCTTACTTTTCTTTCACTCACGGGTAGTATTGGTGCTTTCGGTGAGTGGTGGCGCGCAAGTTTCGAGGGATTGTTTGGTATCGGCATCAATTTCGTACCGGCAGTTCCGTTCATTGTAGGCGTAGTAATGCTCACTTCTGCGAAAATTCAGTTTGATTTCACGAGGATTTTCGGAATATTTCTTTTCATCGCAACTGTCCTCGGGGTGGTGCATCTCTCCGCGCCGCACGAGGAAATGCTTTCCCACGCGAGTGAATACGGTGGTTTGATTGGCTTTGTTGCTTCTGTTTTTTTTCGTGCGGCTTTCGCTGATCTCGGAGCGAAAATAATTCTTTTCGCGTTTTTTCTCATCTCGATTCTTCTCTCATTTGGTATTTCTTTCCGCGATTTGTTCGCGTTAGTTCGCGGATTTTTTGGTGAGAAAAAAATTCAAGAATCAACGGAAAATGGAAATTTGAAAGTCCGCGATTTTCAAAAAGAGGCGGCTGCTCAACAAATTCAAAATGGGCAAGATTTGAAAGAGAAAAAAACTTCCGCAAATAAAACGGATACTCCTGAATTTCGTATCAACCGACCGGGCTCAGTCAAACTTGCGGATGAATTCAAACCGGAGGAATCGAAAGTTTCGGATGCGGACTGGACTCCTCCCTCGCTTGATTTACTCGACGAGGCGGCGAAAACAGCTTCCGTTGACGAAGTTTTACTTCGAAAAAGAGCAGAAGCGATTCGGCAAAAACTCTCGCAATTCGGTATCGAAGTTGAGATGTTTGATGTGAATGTCGGACCGACAGTGATGCAGTACACACTCAAGCCGGCGGACGGAATGAAGCTCGCGAAAATCGTGAATTTAAAGCGCGATTTGGCATACGAGTTGGCAGCCAAAAGTTTGCGTATCGAGGCGCCGATTCCCGGTAAAAGTTTGGTCGGTATCGAAATTCCGAATGAGAAGCGCACGCTCGTGCGATTGAAGGAATTGCTACTTTCCGATTCTTTTTCAAAAATAAAATCGAACCTCCGCATCGTACTCGGTCGCGATGTTTCCGGCATGGCACGAATTGCCGATCTTGCCGAGATGCCCCATTTACTAGTTGCTGGTGCGACGGGTTCGGGTAAATCAGTCGGAATCAACACTTTCTTACTCTCGCTGATTTATCAAAATTCGCCGAATGATCTCAGACTCATTCTCGTCGATCCGAAGCGGGTGGAATTGGTTCCGTACAATGGTATTCCACACCTCCTTACTCCGGTAATCAACGATCCCGAAAAAACAATTTCTGCGCTGAAATGGGCTGTTTCGGAAATGACGCGGAGATACATGGAATTGTCGAAAGCAAAAGTTCGCAATATTAAAGAATTCAATGCAAAAAACCCACCGGAAAAGATGCCGTACATCGTGATCGTGATTGACGAGCTCGCTGATTTGATGATGGTCGCTCAAAAAGAAGTGGAAGGCTGTATCATGCGGCTCGCGCAGATGGCTCGCGCTGTCGGTATTCATCTCATTCTCGCGACGCAGAGACCATCGGTGAATGTGATCACCGGTGTAATCAAAGCCAACATTCCGACACGACT
>JAGLJE010000148.1 GCA_023142645.1 Candidatus Altimarinota bacterium
GAAATTGCCGACAGCGCGGTGATTCTAGAGGTGCGCTTTTGGACAGAGAGTAAATCGGCATGGTTGATTGCCAAATCCGATCTCACGCGCGATGTTTTTAACGCGTTGAATGAAGCAGGGATCGACATTCCGTATCCTGTTCAAACTCTCCGTGTGGATGAATTTTCTTCCGATATTCTCGCGAAGAATCCGCCGCTTCTCAAAAATTTGAAAAACATTGAAAAATCAAAACACGCTGAAATTTTCAAAAAAACTCCTCTCGAAAATCCGACTCTCGTAAATTCTTAAAAATGAGATTTTTCAAACCAATTCCGGATGAAGGAGACAGCGGAAAAGCTCAATTCGTGAAGCGCCGCATCCGTAAAATCGGCGACACGAATCTGCTCGCAACTGCCTGCAATCTTCTTGCGAAATTTGAGGATGAGAGTGATGAAATGTTCGTGAGTGAGATGGGTGATCTCGTGGATGCGCTTCATCGCAGCGCGATTCTCGTTCAAAAAACGAAACAAAAAGTCTTGCTCGCAAAATTACGAAAAAGCTCACGCCGAAAATTCGTGCATAAAAAATAAATTTCGTTAAACTCTTTCGCGTGATTATCACTCTCGATTCCACGCACGCGGATTTCACCATACTTGAATTTTCGGGGAAGATTTTTAAGTTTCTGCACGCACGACGAGACGGAGGAAGTGCGATTGTTCGGGCTCTCGCTAAGTTTAAAATCTCGGCGAACTCAGAGCTGCGAGTGGTGGCGGGACCGGGTAATTTCAGCGCGATTCGGACAGCATGTCTGATTGGAAATACGGTAAAATTTCTCACGAAATGTAAACTTTTTTCTCGAGAAAAACAGGAGAAAAGTTTTTGCGAGGTGAAAATTTTGCAGCCTTTTTACGGTCGCGAACCTTCGATTACTTTTCCAACCTTGCCGAAGCGAAGTTTCGCGATTTCTGAATTAAAAAGATCAAAAAGATGAAAAACGATTTCAAGCGGTTTCTCGAAATTGCCGGCGGCTCACTTCTTGTTCTCGCAGGTGTAGTGATGCTTGTAACTCCCGGAATGGGAATTCTCGCAATCGTGGCGGGAGTGATGTTGATTTCTCCCCATCACGGGAGAAGGCTTGTTTGGTGGTTGAAGCAATTTTGGAGAGGAGCGAAAGGGTGGTGGTATTCATTTCGTTTTAAACGGACGGTTAAGCATTCAAAATTTGTTAAAAAAGCGCGTGCGTTTAAAAACAAAATTAAACCTAAAAAATGAGTTTATTCATCGTTGCTACACCAATCGGAAATTTAAGAGATATCACTTTCCGCGCAATCGAGATTTTGCAATCGGTTGATCTCGTTGCGGCGGAAGATACGCGTACCGCCAAAAAACTTTTCACGAAATTCGACATTCACACGCCGCTAACTTCTTTCCATGCGCACTCGACCGACCGTTCAGCGGAAAAATTAATCGAGAAAATGAAATCAGGAAAGTCAGTTGCGTTGATTTCTGAAGCTGGTACACCCGGAATTTCCGATCCGGGTTTTAAACTAATTCAAAAAGCGATCGAAGTGGGAATCAAAATCGTGCCGATTCCGGGCGCGTGCGCGGCGATCGCTGCTCTTTCTGCGAGTGGATTACGGATGGATAAATTTATTTTTCTTGGATTTTTACCGCGAAAGAAGGGGAGGAAAAAATTGTTCACAAGTTTACGGGAGGAAACGCGAACGATTGTTTTTTACGAGTCGCCGCATCGGATTTTGAAAACGATTTCCGAACTTGCGGAAGCTTTAAACCCAAAAAGAAAAATCGTGCTTGCACGCGAACTCACGAAAATTCACGAAGAATTTTTTCGCGGAAGTTTGGACGAGGCGGTGGATTTTTTAAACTCAAAAAAGGCGCGAGGGGAGTTCACGGTTGTTTTGGGAGGGCTTGACAAAAAAGCCTGAAATCTCTAAAATTGCAACAATTTGGAACAAAAAATTGTTGGATTACTTGATTCAAGCCGCTGTCGGAATTGCTGGAATTGTTGTGCTTTTTTTTGGAGGAAAGCTGTTGCTTACAGTTCAACAAAATCGTTTTCGTAAAAAGCAGAAGCAAATACTGCTCTCGATTCGAGTTTCTCGCGAAAATGAAAAATTGCCAATAGTTGCAGAGCAGATGTTTGCCGTGCTTCACGGAATTATTCACAAGATTTCTTTTATTGACCGATTATGCGGGACAAGCGCAGAAAGTTTCGCGTTCGAAATCGCGAACACTGATTCGCAAATTAAGTTTTTCGCACATATTCCAGTGCATCTCCGGAATTTTGTCGAGAATCAAATTTACGCGCAGTATCCCGATGTTGAAATCGAAGAAGTTTCCGATTATCTCGCAGAAGAAAAGTTAGCAATTTCCAGCGTGCCCGCCTTCGCTGAAGCTACAGATGACGGGCAGCCGGCAGAAGGTGAAAACTCCGCAAGTAAAGAATTAACTCAGACTCAAAAAGATTTATCGCTTCAGCCTGCTGATTTTCAGGAAGTTGATTCTTTCGCGAATGTTCTCGGTGCGGAACTCACTCTCACTGATCCACACATTTATCCGATCAAACGGCATCCGCAATTCGAAGACAAAATCACGAGTTCGGCAGTTGATCCGCTTGCAGGAATTACTTCCGCGTTGATGAAGCTACCCGGTGCGAATGATCTCGCGGCGATTCAAATTGTTGCGCGACCAGTTGGTGATTGGTGGAGAATTCGAGCCACGAAGTGCGCGCGGATTCTCGGTAAAAATATTTTTTTCGGAGTGGAAAAATTACAAAAGATGTATGCGCGGATATTTATGACTCGAAAAATTTGGCCGAAATTCGTTTTCTTTCCGTTTTATCTGATTTTCTTTTTCCAGGGTCTTATGGCGGGCAGTAGTGTGAAGTTCTCAGGGACGGAAAATGGGGGTGAAGATGTTTTGGATGAGCTCGTGAGCAAAGCCCATGACCGCGAGAGTGCGAATGATGCAGTTATGGATAAAGTCGTGAAGCTGTCGTTTGATGTTTCGGTTCGCGTGATTTTCGTGCCTGTGCTCGAGGATCGTGAAACGAGCGAGGTGAAAGTTCGCGAGCTGGCGGGGGTATTCAAACAATTTAATCAGCCGCACCTCAATGGTTTCAAAATTGCAGAAGTTGGCGGGAAAGAAATTTTAAAAAGGTTTCGGAATCGTGAGTTACACGAATCGTTTGTTCTAAACACGGAAGAGCTCGCGACCGTCTTTCATCTGCCGAGTGTGGATGTGAAGACGCCGAACATTTTTTGGGTGAATTCAAAAAAGCTTGAACCGCCGATTGATTTACCCGACCCCACAAAAGAAGAAGGACTCACGACTCTCGGGAAATCGAATTATCGCGGTGTGGACAAACTTTTCGGCATTCGACAGGAGGATCGGCGGAGGCATGTTTACATCATCGGAAAAACGGGGATGGGGAAATCAACGCTGCTGGAAAATATGATTATTTCCGACATCCGCGAAGGGAAGGGGGTGGCGGTTGTCGATCCGCACGGCGATCTCGCGGACAGTGTGCTCGACAATATTCCCTCGAACCGGACGAACGATGTGATTGTTTTCGATCCCGCTGATCGCGATTTTCCCGTTGCTTTCAACATGCTGGAAAATATCGACCCTACGATGAATTCAGTAGTGGCAAGTGGTTTGGTAGGAATTTTCAAGAAAATTTATGCCGAAAGTTGGGGTCCGCGACTTGAACATATTCTGCGCAACACGATTCTCTCGTTGCTCGAATATCCGGATACGACGATGCTCGGCATCACGCGGATTCTCGTGGACGCGGATTTTCGAAAGAAGGTGGTGCGTAAAATTTCCGATCCAATCGTGAAAAGATTTTGGGCGGATGAATTCGAAAAAATGCAGGAACGGCAGCGAGTTGAAGCAATTTCACCGATTCAAAATAAGGTGGGGCAATTCCTTTCTTCCCCTATCATTCGCAATATTGTCGGTCAGCCGAA
>JAGLJE010000149.1 GCA_023142645.1 Candidatus Altimarinota bacterium
ATGTTCAATTGTTCCTATTATAAAAAAGCGGAGGTCGAGAGGCTTTCGTTTTTTTTGAGGGGGGGGGGTGACCTACGCAGGTTCAGATTTGTAATCTGAATCACCTGTCTTTGACTGCTAACTTTTCTTCTAACGCTATTTTCCATCCTCTAGTACTTTCGGAATTTCTTTTGCAAGCATTTGAGGAGTGATGCTCTCCGATTTTAAAGCAAGTTTCTCTCCCGCGGATCCGATCAAAAATGTTGCGATACCCGTTGCCTCAAATGAGTCGATTCCTCGTGCGAGCAGCCCGCCGACTAGACCCGCGAGCGTATCGCCCGTTCCGCCGACAGTCAAAATCGGATTGCCGGTATCGTTCCATCGAACTCGACCGTCCGGCGAAATGATTTCATCGACACGACCTTTTTTCAGAATCACGGTATTCAATTTTTTCGCTAACTGTTTCGGATCTCCTCCCAATCTTTTTAATTCTCCAGCGTGCGGTGTGAGTATGACTTTTTTTGAGATGAATTTCGGGAGATTCGAAAGCAGTGCATCCGCGTCGAAAACGAGTGGGTGTCGACATTTTTTCGCCAAAAATTTTACTGCCTCTATTGTCTCCGAATTTTTGCCGAGACCGCAACCGACGATGATTGTCACATTCATTTTTTTCGCGAATTCCAATATCTCATCCGCCGCTTCACGAGTCAAAAATTCAGGATTCCCGCGAAATTTTTTCACCAAAAAATTCGGTGAGATTTTTCGAGTCGCTTGAAAATTCACTTCCGGCACGAAAAGATCGACTAGGTCGACACCGCTCGCGAGTGCGCCCGTCGCCGCAAAGATCGGTGCGCCGACGAATTCACTACTTCCGCCGATGATAATCACTCGTCCGTTTTCGCCTTTTCGAGAATTCTCCACTCGTCGCGGAAAATAAAATTCCACATCGCCCGGTCCGAAATGTGTTTCCGCGATTTTCGGAATTCCAATCGGCACAATTATTTCGTTTGTCGAATTTTTCGAAGAATGAAACGCAACTACCAAATCGGGTTTCAAATTTCCCGTTGGCACATCGAGACTCACGAGAGATTGGAAATTGGAAATTGGAAATTGGAAATTGGAAAATGTAGCTTTTTGAATTTTTTTCACAATCTCGGCAAAAGGTTTTTTTAGTTTTCCTTTGGCTCCGATACCAAGTAATGCATCAACGAGGATGTCCCCGTCAACCGGAATCTTTGCAGAATATTTTTTCACGATTTTCGGTGGTAGTTTCGAAAAATGATACCGAGCTGCCGCCGAGCGAATTTGCGATTCGGGAACCGCGAGAATCACTTCCACTTCGATTTTTTTCTTCAAAAATTCCGTTGCGACTACAAATCCATCACCGCCGTTTCCACCCCCGCCACAGAAAATCTGTACTTTTTTCGGTTTTTTAAACCTCTGTAAAATCTCCCGCGCGGCAGCATGACCCGCGTTTGCCATCAAAGTTTTTGTCGACACTCCGCGGTATTCCGCGTTTACATCGACAATTTGCGACGGAAGTATTTTTGAAACTTGCAAATTCAATTTTATTTTGCGACAATTCTCGCCTTTAATTTAATTTAATCATGCAGACTTTACAAAAAATGGAGGGCGATGGCGGTAATCTGAAAGATAAAGTGACGAAATATTTGATTCAGAAGCTTCGGAGTGATGGAAAAATAGATAATTCAGATTGTAAATTTGCGGAAGCAATTGCTCTGTCGCTAGAAAGGAAAAATGGTTGGGAAGGTTTGCAAGTGATTGCTTGCGAGCGCGCTTGGATTAATTTTATTTACGATGGAGAAAAGAGCACTTTGGATGTTTCTGTTCGAAAATTTTTGCGAGAAAATGGGATTATTGAAGAAGGAGACAAGAAAGCTGCTTGATTGTCTGCTTTAATCGTTGGATTTTCAAAAATAATGTTTGTGATAAAATCCGCGAGTTATTTTTTTTACGGATGCTGAAAAAATTCACACTTTCATTACTCCTCTTGTTTCTCGCGCTTCAGCCTATTTTGGTGAATGCGGAAGTTGAAATGATAAGTGATGTTGGTGTTGCAGATATTAAAGAGGTGGCTGAAATAGAAGAAGTTAACCTCGAATTAAGAACTGAGAGCCAAGAATTGCGAAGAACTCCGGTGAGTGTCTTTGTTCGCGAGGGTTGTTCGCATTGCCGCGATGAGGAAGAATTTCTTACCGATCTACTCGAAATACGCGATGATTTCACGATTTTCTATCACGATATTGGAGAAACTGCTCATTATCAGTATTTCGAAACATTAACTTCTCTTGAAAAAATTCCGAGAGCCACGCCGATTACGCTTGTTGGTAACACGATTATTCAAGGTTTCGGTAGTGCGCAATCTACAGGGATTCGCATCATTGAACTGCTCGATATTTCGCAGGGGAAACGGACTCTCGATTTATCCGAATTTATTGCAGTGGGGGGTTCCCGTGGAAAAATTGAAACGGAAATAACGGGGGCGTGTGAAAAGGATGTGGAAATTTGCGAGACTCCCGAGATTCGCCATCTCGTTGACATTCCGTTCATTGGCGCGATCGATATTGCGAAATATTCGCTTCCCACGATTTCGATCATCCTTGGTTTCATCGATGGTTTCAATCCGTGTGCAATGTGGGTGCTCGTCACTTTTCTCATCGTGCTGCTGCAAATTGGCGACCGGAAAAGAATGTTTCAAATTGCTATCCTCTTTATTCTCGCAGAGGCGGTAATGTATTTTTTGATTTTGAATGTTTGGTTCACTGCATGGGATTTCGTGGGAATGGATAAATTTGTGACACCGATTGTTGGTTTAATTGCCATTGGCGGCGGGGTATTCTTTCTTTATGAGGGGGCTACTTCTGATGGTACCTGTAAAATTACCAACCCCGAGCAACGTGCGAAGATTCATTTCAGAGTCAAAGAGTTGGCTGCGAAACCACTCACATGGATTACCGCCGCGGGGGTTCTTGCGCTCGCTTTCAGTGTGAATATTATCGAATTCGCTTGCTCAATCGGTATCCCGCAGGCTTTCACCAAAATTCTCGAAATTAATCTGCTCTCTACTTTCGCAGAGCAAATGCTTATCTTACTTTACACTTTATTTTATATGGTGGATGATTTTATTGTGTTCGGAATCGCGCTCGCTGGGATTGAAAAACTGGGCATCACTCACAAATATTCTAAATATTCGAATTTAATCGGTGGAGTTCTGATGTTGATTCTCGGAGGGTTGCTCGTCTTCGCACCGGAGTTGTTGAAGTTTATTTGAGTGCGGAGTTCGAGACCCTAATTTTTATCCTCCGCTCGTCAACCAAACTTGCGCAAAATTAATAATCGTCCACGCTAGAGCTGCAATTGCGAAACCGGTGAGTGCGTAGCCGATTGTTTTTTTACCTGCCTCTTTGTCGTCAGAAATCGAACCAATCATATATTTGTAGCCACCGATAACGATAAAAAGAATCGCAATCCCGCCAGCAAAAATAATTAAAGTTTCAATCAAATATAGCGCGTATGTCCCGAGATCATAAAGCTCGAATTTACCCATTCGAAATTTATCCGCAAAATCAATTCCATCAGATTTAATCTCATTCGGTTGCGGAATTATTGTTGTGTTCGCGGCAAAAACAGGTTGCGCAAAAACTGACAGTAGCGATAATACCAATACGAGGAGAAGAATTTTTAAGCTTAATTTCTGCATTTTTCTATTTTTACAACCTTTTCATTTTAGCAGAAAAACAGGTTTTTTTCAAGCTCTTTTTTTTTAAGTCTTATATCGTTGACTTATACTAAGTAAAATTGATTCGTTGAATTTTTTCTAGTTAATTTTTAACCCCCTTCAAATGCACTCCCAGAAATTCAAAAAAGTTCTCGCTAAAAGAGCCGCTGAGTCAGCGGGGATTGTCCTCACTTTATTGTTTCTTTTTTCGGCTATCGTTTACGCTTA
>JAGLJE010000015.1 GCA_023142645.1 Candidatus Altimarinota bacterium
CAGGCTTCTCGAATTGCCGACATGCAGCCTGAGCAAGCAGTGATGGGAATTGCCGGAGAACTTGTTCGAGGGGCGACTACCACTATTTCCTACCATCGCGAGAATCCGCAGCTTCGAATTGAGATGCCCGAACTTCGTGCAATCGTGCAGCGAGTTCAGACTCGCGCGTTCGATCGCGTTCGTCGAGAACTTTCTCGCGATACCGGTCATCGCGAGATTGATGTGAAACTCGTAAATGCGGCGGTGATTGATTCGAAAATTGACGGGCAACGGTCTTCGAATCCAATCGGATTTCAAGGTAGCGAGGTGACGCTTTCCATTTTTAATTCTTTCGCGCCGCTCGTCCATTTCGGTGCGCTGCAGACGATTGCCGCTGAACTGGAGTTGGATTTGCTGACAATCGCTGCCGAGCCGTTTGCTGTTGCGCGTGCGTTGCCGGACGATAATCTTTCCGCGATTTTCATCGATATCGGTGGAGGTACGACAGACATCGCGCTCGTACGCGGTGGGGGAGAGCTCACTACGCGAATGTTCGCTGTCGGTGGTCGGACTTTCACGAAACGGATTTCTCACTCGCTGAATGTTTCGTTCATTGAGGCGGAGCGAATCAAACTCGATTATTCGCAGAATAAACTTTCTGAACGGCGGCAAAAAATTATTTCAAATGCTATTGCGGGTGATACTGAAGTTTGGGCGGCGGGGGTGGAAGTGGCACTTGCCGAGATGATTCGCGATGCTGAGTTGCCTGCCAAGATTTTTCTCTGCGGTGGCGGATCGCGTCTTCCCGAAATAAAAAAAGCTCTCACGGCAGCGGAGTTTTCCGAAAATTTACCATTCGTCGCGCGACCCAAAATTAGATTTCTCGTGCCAGATGATCTCATTAACTTCACTGATCAAACCGGTTTGATTCGGACGGTTCAAGATGTCACACCGCTCGCGCTCGCGAATCTCGGACTTTCGCTCGCGGGGGAGGAGGGTTTGCTTTCTACGATTTTGCGGAAGACGGTTAGGTTGATTCAGAATTAAATCCACAAGATGAGGGATGACCACCCAATGCTTCATTTCTTTTTTGCTTCCGCTAAAATCAACAAACAGTGGGAATTTCGGATCCAAATCGCGTTCTTCGACAAACTCAGGACTCGAGTCTTTTTTCCCGTCGTGAAGTTATTTACCTCGATCTTGATGATGAAGTGACGACGATTTTCGAACAGATCCGCCGATCTTCACACAAAAAAATTTTTCTAGTAATTCCCGCGCGTGCGCAAGTTTTGCAAAGTTTGGTAAGTCTCAAAATCCTTCGCTTCAAATCGGAACACGCGGGAAAGATTCTCACGATTGTCACAAAAGACTCCGTCGGTCGCGAGTTGGTTTCGGCAGCGGGGATTTCCGTGGTCGAAAGTTTGAAAAATCAGGAAAAACCAAAATTAAAAAAATTAAAAACGGGGAGGAAGAAGATTAAAAAAAGTAAATTCAAAATCGTTGAGCTGGCTTCCTGCGCGAAAGAAAAACTGCAGCAACTATCGCGCGATGAAATTCCGCTTGCGAACCTCCGTCCGATTTTCGGTGTGAAAAGAATTTGGAGCAAAATTTCCGGCGCAACCGGAATTGAAGAAATTTCCGATGGTGGAGAACAGCGTTTCGTGGTGCGCGCGCCCTCTCACAAAATTCTTTTTAGCTTGCTTGCGGGAGCTGCGGTGTTACTTTTTTTTATTGTTTACATTGCAGTACCGACAGTTACGATTTATGTGACTCCACGGACAGATCCGATTTCGAAAGTAGTAAATGTAAATTTTACCGATCGCGTAAGTTCGGGTTCTTCCCGTCTCGATGGAATCGGTGCGCATGTTGTTTCTGCGGAATTTCTTGATTTTAATACTGTACAGAATATTCGTATCGGAGCGACCGGTCGAATTTTTGAAGGCACGCATACACGCGGCGAAATCGTGATTTTCAATCGTTCGAAGCGTGATAAATTTATCGTACCATCCCGATTCCAATCTCCCGAAGGTCTCATTTTTCACACGGAAAGGGCGCTCACGATTCCACGGGCGATTGCCGGCGAGCCGGGTTCAATTATCGCCAGAGTCGAGGCATGTGAGACAGACGACTCGAAATGCGATTGTATCAACGAGCCGGAAACCTGTGAGGGTAATTTCATCGGCGAACGGGGCAATCTTGCACCAACTTTTTTTATTATACCTGCGATTCCGAGTCTTTCCCCCTCGCTTTTTTGGGGCGAATCAAAAACCTCTTTTGTCGGCGGAACGACAAAAATCACGAAATTTATTTCCGAAGAAGATCTCGCGAATGTTGAAGAAACGGTGATTCGTGAAATTCAGTTGCTTGCGAGGGAAGAATTGAATCTTTTACTCTCGCAAAAAAACAAACTCGAAAATCGTACGCTCACTCTTCTCGATAATAGTCGAACGATTGAAGTCGAAGTTCTCGCGATTGATATTCCGCCCGATTTGCTCGAAAAACAGCAGGATGATTTCGTAATTGTCGTTTCTGCGCGCGTGCGGGCGGTGGCGTATGAATCTGATGATCTACGTGCACTCCTTTTTTCACAGCTCGAAACAAAAGTCCATCCTGATAAAACTCTCGTGAAAATTAAATTCGATAACACAGCTTTTCGTATTGAGGAAGCTGATTTCAAAAATTCAAAAGTGAAACTTGCCGTTACGATTGACGGGATTGAGGAATACGATCTCTCCGATGTAACCGAGTCGGGGAATCGCCTTATCGGTAAAATTAAATCTCGTATCCTCGGTCGTTCTGCGAGTGAGTCAGAAGCTTACATCCGCAATCTGCCGGAAGTTTCGAATGCGGTGATTTCCAGCTGGCCGTTTTGGGCTCACAAAATTCCCGAGTTATCGGAAAATGTGAAATTCCGCGTGAAGCGGTGAGAAGTTGGCAGTTCGTAGATTGAGTGGTGGATTATTTTACCGAATCTCGAGCTACTCCCTCGTCAATTTTGGTGCGGATGCGTTTGATTGTAGTTTGATTATCCCTTGAAAGCTTTGCCATCTTGACTTTTTTTGTTTCACCAGTCTTCATAATTTCTTTAGCTGTTACGATTTGGAAACCGTCAGTCGTGTCAATGTTTGCTTCTTCAGTGAGAGGAGTGAAAACTTCTTGTTGCATGGGAATTTGGTTAAAAAATGGTAACTGATTTTATCAGAAAATATTTGAATGTCAAATTTTGGATTTCTGGGAAATGTGGAGTTTCACGCGCGGGGTTATCTTTAACTAATCGCTGTTTGTCGGCTGTTCACTGTTCTCCGGTGGTACCACCCGCCACCGTGTTTCCTTTTCCAATTTTCCTGGTACCGCGAAGCCAGCGGCTTTCACATGTCCGCCACCGCCGAACGCGCTCGCGATTTTTGCGACATCCGTATCGGGATGTTGAGTTCGAAGAGAAGCTTTCACGAGGTTGTCCCGTTCCGATAACAAAATCGAAAACTTTGCGTTCGGTACGGCATTCACGAAATCAACTACGCCTGCGAGATCCTCCGTTTTCGCTTCCGTCGCTTCGAAATCTTTCCGTTGCGCGACTGCTAGGGTTACTCCCTCTTTCGTTTGCTTCAAGTTTTGTAAAATATTTCCCCACAATTTCAATGCTGGTAGTGGGGTGCTGTGGTACAGGTTTTTCGTAATCGCGGAATTATTAGCTCCTTTTTTCAGCAATTTCGCAGCGAGGCGGAGAGTTTCGGGTTTCGTATTCGAATGGCGGAAGCTGCCGGTGTCGGTCGAAATTCCAGTAAACAAACAAGTAGCTATGTCAGGCGAAATCGGCACTCCCAATTTTTCAAACAGTCGTGCGAGAATCGCGCCTGTCGCGCAAGATTCCGAATCCACTAGTTGTACTTCTCCGAATTCGCTCGCGGCGGAGTGGTGATCGATTTTCACAATTTTTCGAGTCTGTCCCGCGCTCGACGCGGGATCGAAAAGTTCGGGTTTCTTTACATCGAATCCGGTTTGATGTAAATCGCCGCAGTCGAGTACGATTACGAGATCGAAATTTTTCGCATCAAACTCGCTCGTCACTTCTTCCCACTCCGGTAAAAAATGGAAACTCGCGGGGATTGGGTCGAAGCAGGCGGGGGTCGTCGATTTCCCCGCTTTTTTCAAAACGAGAAAAAGCGCGAGCA
>JAGLJE010000150.1 GCA_023142645.1 Candidatus Altimarinota bacterium
TATTCAACGTAACGAAAAACGGATGCTGCAAGAGGCAGTAGACACGATGCTTCACAATTCCGTTCGTAGCGCGAAGGCAGTTTTTTCTGTCGGCGACAAACGAAAACTTCGTTCATTGTCTGATATGCTGAAAGGTAAGCAGGGTCGCTTTCGTCAAAATTTGCTTGGAAAACGCACAGATTATTCCGGTCGGTCAGTCATTGTCGTCGGTCCGAAGCTTCACCTTTCCGAATGCGGATTGCCGAAAGAAATGGCGCTCAAACTTTTCAAACCGTTCGTAATTGGAGAATTAATCAAACAAGATCTTGCATATAATGTGAAGTCGGCGGAAAAATTAATTGAACAAAATCGGCGTGAAGTTTGGGATGCCCTCGAAAAAGTTATCGCCGGTAAAAAAGTGCTTCTCAATCGCGCGCCAACTCTTCATCGGCTCGGGATTCAAGCTTTTCAACCGATTTTAATTGAAGGCAAGGCAATTCAAATTCATCCGCTTGTCTGTCTTGCTTTTAACGCCGATTTCGATGGCGATCAGATGGCTGTTCATCTTCCTCTTTCCGCTGCTGCTCAACAGGAAGCCACCGAACTTATTACTGCTACCCAAAACATGTTGAAACCCTCGACCGGCGATCCGACTATTGCTCCTACGCAAGATATAGTTTTGGGTTGTTATTATCTCACTCTCGCGCGAGACGGAAAGAAAGGTGAGGGAATGGTTTTTTCCGATATTTCCGAGGCGGTGAATGCTTATCGGATGGGCTTAGTCCATTTTCATGCGAAAATTAAAGGTCGGATGAAACAGGGAGAAGAAATTCATGAGACCACAGTTGGACGAATGATTTTCAATTCCTTCATTCCGGAGGAACTTGGTTACCGCAATGAAGTGATGAATAAAAAGACTTTGAAAAATGTGATTTCCGATGCAGTGCAGTTAGTAGGACAGGATCGCGCGGTACAACTTTGCGATTCGTTAAAAAGGATCGGTTTTAAATTCGCGACGAAATCAGGCTTAAGTATCTCGATGAATGATGTGATTGTGCCAGAGGCAAAATTCAAAATAGTAGATGAATCAAATGAAATGGTGAAACAAATTAACAATCAGTACTGGAAGGGATTCATCACCGACGACGAAAGATATCACCATACAATCAAAATTTGGGCGAATGCGAAGCAAAAGATTTCGAAAGAAATTCAAAAAGTCACTCCTGAGAATAATGATATTTTCGCGATGATTGATTCCGGCGCCCGCGGAAATTGGGGACAGGTCACACAGCTCGCGGGGATGAAAGGTTTGGTCGCGAATCCGGCGGGTCGTACAATCGAGCTGCCGGTAAAATCTTCACTGAAAGAGGGTTTCACTATTCTCGAATATTTCATCGCCACTCACGGTGGTCGAAAAGGAAAATCTGATACGGCTTTGAAAACAGCGGAAGCGGGCTATCTCACACGAAGATTGGTGGATGCAGTACAAGACATCATCTGTCGTGAGGCAGATTGCGGCTCGAAAGAATTTTTGATTCAGAAACGCAAAGAAATTGAAAAAATCGGAGAGGACTTCGCCGAATCACTTTTTGGGCGCACGCTTGCTGCGCCACTGGCGCATCCCAAAACCGGCGAACTACTCGCAGATACGGGGAGTGAAATTGATCGACCGCTCGTGAAGAAAATTGAAGAACTTAAAATTAATGAGGTTTCAATTCGCTCGATTTTGACATGCAAATCTGAAAACGGAGTTTGCCAACGTTGCTACGGTCGCGATCTTGGTCGTGACATCACTGTGGAAGTCGGTACTGCAATCGGTATCATTGCCGCACAATCAATCGGTGAACCAGGAACGCAGCTTACGATGCGTACTTTTCACATGGGAGGTGTCGCCGGCGAGGAGGATATCACACAAGGTCTGAATCGTGTCGAAGAACTTTTTGAGGCACGCACTCCGAAAGCCGAAGCTGTGATTTCAGAAGTGGCGGGAAAGGTAAAAGTTTCCAAGAAAGGCAGGAAGGCAATTGTTACTATTATCGCGAGCGGAGAGAGCTATGACCGTTACAATTTAGCTGGCTACAAAGTTGACACGAAAGAAGGGCAAGAAATAAAGCCAAAGCAAATCATCGCACGTGGGATTGGCAATCGTCTCACGATCAAAGCTCAGAATGCAGGCGTAGTCGATAAAATTACCGAAACGGAAATCGTCATCGCTCACACGAAAGGTAGCGAACGCGAATACGAAGTTTCTTCTAGAGTTGGTTTACAAGTTCGTACCGGTGATCTCGTGGGAGCCGGTACGCCGCTCACGATTGGACATCTCAATCTTCGGAAGATGGTGGAATTAACCAACATCAAAACAGTACAGCGTTACATTGTGAAGGAGGTTCAATCGATTTATACCGCGCAGGGACAGTCAATTAACGAGAAGCATGTAGAAGTGATTGCTCGCCAGATGTTTTCAAAAGTGCGGATTTTGGACCAGGGAGACTCTGGATTGTTGCCGGGAGAAGTGACGGATGTGGTGAAGTTACGAAAAACGAATGCGGCGCTTGAGGAGGTTGGCAAGAAACCGGCTTCTTTCGAGCAGTTGTTACTCGGACTTACTCGCGTTTCGCTTTTCACCGATAGTTGGCTTTCAGCAGCTTCATTCCAAGAAACGATTCGTGTTTTGGTCGAAGCTTCCACTACAAAAAAGATTGATACTCTCCGTGGATTGAAAGAAAATGTGATTATCGGGAAACTCATTCCAGCCGGAAAGACTTATCAGCGGATGCATCCTGAAGCGATGACATTGTAAGTCATAAA
>JAGLJE010000151.1 GCA_023142645.1 Candidatus Altimarinota bacterium
GTGAACTCAGCTACCGGCAGCACAAAAATTCAGACTTCGGAAGATGTCGTTGCAGTAAAATCTTCGAAAAACTCGGAGGCTGTAGCGCTCGTGGCGGGGGAAACAGTGACATTCTTCGAAGATGAAGTTTTGCTTGCAAAAAAAGTTGAAGAAGACGAAAAGGTAGTCGAACTACCGCCGCTTAAGGAATTGCAGACGGGTATTGAGTTCATCAAAATCCGTTCTTTTGACGCGCTGATTGCTTCGCAAAATGGAAATGATTCCATCGCTCGAAAGATCCGTGTGTCTGTAAAAGACAGCCTAGATTTAATGTTGCTCAGGAGTGGTGTTTCAAAAGTAGAAGGTGGTGAGGTTGATGCTCTTGGAATTTTTATTCGTAAAAATTATCTTGATGGACCTACGCGCCAACTCGCACTCAAAAATTTAAATCAAATTTCTGTGACAGGAGAAATCTTAAATTATTATCTCATTGCTCCTCAAAAATTACGCGGAGTACCCGCATTCGAAATTCTCGCGAAAGAAAAATACATTCCTACGGGTCAATTGCGAAATTTATTTGCGACCCTACGTATGGACGAATTAGCCCACGCTGAAATTAAACCGCTCGTAAAAAAATTAGTCGGAGAATTGACTATAGAAATTGCCAAAAATATTTCTGGTCGCGATTCAAGAAAATTAGTGGGTGAGTTACTTGCAGGAATGCTGGAGCAGCCAATTTTTCTTCCCGCACTCGAAAAGCTCGAACCGATTGTCCCAAGTACCACACGCAATTTAGTTTCAGATAAAATTAATCGACTGGAGGAACTGATTCAAAAATACGCGGGAGGATGAGAAATTAGGCCATTCTTTTAAGTTTCTCTTTCATTCTTCTGTCGAAATCGGCGCGGTCTTTGATTCCGCCGGGGAATTTTGACGCTTCTTCCGCCTCATCACTAGTGAGCACTTGTTTTTCGTCGTACAGCCGATTGACTTTTTCCATAATTTCGCCATATTCTGAGGTATTACCCCATTTCCCCAAACTTTTTTCGATGAAGTCTTTGAGATTGCAATCTTGCTTTTTTCCCGTTACTAGACCGGTTTTTTCATCGCGCTCGTAAAAATTATACTGTGCATGAGTTTGTGTCACCTCGCGATCTTCGCGATATTGCCAGAGATTGTGCAACATTTTCACTAAAATATCTCGTCCACGTTTCATTCTTTCCTCTCCGTAGCCCACCCGTTTATCTCTTGGAATTACGATTCCGTCTTTATTCGCCCACTCGCCGTTTTCATTTTGAATGACCTCTTTTCCGGTAAATTTTTCTTGCCACCGCTCATTTTTCTCCATCATTTCCGCTCCGTCGACGAAATCTTCTACACCTGATTTGATGAGCGAAGTGATATCTCGCATCTCAGTGAGAATTGCGTGACCTTCATGCTCGTTTAGTTTTGTTGCAGACTCGAAAAGTCCAATTGCAGACTTTTTCACAAGATAGCTCATTAATTTGTCTCCAACTTTAATTGTTTGATTACGCGCTGAATTGATTGTTGTATGACGGCCGGAGTGGGCTTTGTAAGTTCCCGAATCGATTGCGATATGAATTAATTTCTTTTCGATGCCTCCGCCCTCTTTTTCGATCTCTGCGCGTGCGTTTCGCGTGTTGAAAAAATTAATAATTTCAGATTTGCCGAGTTCGGTAATGTGTCCGCGCCCGCCGTCTTTTTCTTTGATCCATCCCCATTTTTCAAACCGAGAAATCTTTTTACCGTCGACTGTAGTTGCGTTGTGGTTGGCGATCACATCGCTTGTGCACGAATACGGATTGAAACCCGATTCGTGTTTCTTACCAATTTCTCCGAGCTGATCGCGGCTCATATTTCCTCGTAAATAAGCATCAATCATCATCAAACCGACTAATCCTTGATTTGAATTTTCTTTCACTTTTTCTTCGCCCTTTTCAGTTTTAATTTTTACTTTGTTGAAAGAGCCATTGTTTGAGTAGGCATTTCCGCGAGCGACCATCGTTTCGATCATTCCCACGAGCTCTGCCTCGCCCTCTGAGCCGCCGTGATAAGTTTTTTGTCGCTGCAAATCGAAAATTCCGAGCTCCGCATCAATAGAAACGGTTTCACTACTACTGGAGAGTTTTTTTCCGGAGGCAGCGGCAGTTTCGCTTCCAGCACCCTGCTTGTTAAATAATTCGTCCGCATAACCGATTTCGCCGATAAAGCCGGTGTGAGGTGCATCAATTTTATCTTTGAAAGTCTCGCGCATTCGTGTGTAATCAGCCCCTTCATCAGCCTTTTTCCAATCTTCATCTGAGAACATGTCGCGACAAATTATACCGATCAGTTTTTTATCGCTCATTCTTAAATTTCCACGGTCAGCTATCACCTCGAGAATAATTCTCCGTCGATCTTTCGGCGCTGACCAGTTGAGTTCCGCGAGAAGTTCTTCGTGTTTTTTATTTTTGTAATGATCGCGCAATTCGTTCGCGCGGCTTTTTTCGTTGAGCTGATCCTGTAGTTCCACTCTCCTCGAAATTTCCGGTCGCCAAAACAGCATTCCTTCCGCGAGCGGACCGCGTTTATCCTCACTCTTCGAGTGAGTGTGTTTTTCCCACGACTCTTTAATAAGCTTAAAAGCTCCGGCAATATCGTTGAGGCTATACCATGTTATTTTTCCGTTCGCGGTGAAAAACTGCTGCAGTTTTTTGTTAATTTCATCGAAGGCGGTCGGACCGTGATCGGCATGAGTTTCGTGAATTACTCCGCCGCCTTTTTCTTCCGCTCCCAGCCCTTTTTCGGTCGGCGAAACAGTTTCAGCAGTTTTAGGTATGGCCATTTCACTTTCTTTATTTTTTTCGACTTCTGCGAGGGTTTCTTCGAATAGTTTTATTTCCTTTTCGTTTCCATCCAAAAAAGCGCGAGCTAAACGAAGATTTGGCTGGCTATCATCATCCGTGAGTAATTTTTTCAACTGCGCGAAATCCACCTTCTGTCGCGTCTTCAAATCATTCCAACTTAAATCGGAATTGATTTTTAAAAGTGTTTGAAATTCTTTTCGCTTCGAACTGATTTCTACGCTCGAATTTAATTTTTCGAGCCGTTTTTCATAATCGGCGAGATCATTTTCGATGTCTTCATATTTTTGAATTTCTTCACTGTCCCATTTTGAATATAATTTTTCCACTGCGCCCAAAACAAGTTCCAAATCGTGTAATTCTCCCGATCGTACTATTCCGATCATCATTATGTTTTCGTTCCATTCTTTTCCGTGTTCATATTTATCGGAAAAAACCAGTAGCGAATTGATATCCATTTTTACTTTCGCGGGAATTTCCCTCTTTTTCAAAAATTTTAAAAATTTTAATTTTTTCTCATCACGAAAAAATTTACCCAATCCTTCGTAGCAATCTTTTGCGCGTTTTTTATCTTGTTCGATCGAATTCAATATATCGGTGTATTTATTTTTATCTAAAAGGCTCTCCACTCTCTGCCAAATCATTTGTTCAAGCACTATGAATTCTTTTGCAACTTTTTCATCTTTTTCATCAAATTTAATACCGAGTTCTTCGATTTGTGCACGCACATCTTCACGCAGCTCTTCCACAGTTTCCAAATATCCTTTTTGAAAGGATTCCACCGTACTTTCGGCGATTTTTTGCTGCTTCTTTTTTTTATTTTTTAATTCTTCAATTTTTGCGAGCGTATTTTTTTCACGTGATTGTTTTTTTTCGGTGGTTTTCCTTTTAGCAAATTCATTTCGCGCATTCGCAAGCAATTGTTTTTTGCGCTCTTCATCAAAATTAGTTTTGTTAAGTTCTTTCACAAATTCTTTTTCGTTCGAATATTGATTCAAATCCAAATTAATTCCTTTTTCATCGCTTTCGCTACTCGCGTCCGCGCCTATATTGTTTGCGTTCTCAAAAACTAATCGCTGCTCTCTCGCAGAATTTTTTTCAAGATTTCGAAATGTTTTTTGTGTTTGTTCCATGTTATGTGTTACATGTTTTTCAGTTGTTTCAGGATATCTTCTTCTGCGTCTTTTTCATTCGCTTCATGTGCTCTTTCGTTTTTTTCAATCCGTTTTCTTTTTTCGATGAATTTTTTTGGATTCCAGTTTGATTGTTTTTCGTTTAATTTCGCCACTTCAGTTTCATATTTCTGATCTAATTCAAATAGCTGGTCTTTTTCGTTTTGCAAAATATTTTGCAATTTTTTGATTTGCTCCTTGTTCATTATTGGCAGTAGTTGAAACCAATATTTGCGCTCCTCGTCTTTCATCGACTCCGTTTTTAAAATTAAATCGATAAGCGCAGGATTTTTTTTCACGAAATCTTCCGCGATTCCGAATTTTTCTATATCTTTTCGCATAATCGCAATTTGTTTCGTTTGAATTTTTGCAAGTGGAGCTCCACCCGAGTGAGTATTTTTTTCATCGGGGAGGGGAGTGAAACCGGCTTGCCCTGCCTGCCCCGAATTTGTTTGAGGGGAGCCTGCCGAATGAGAATTTTGATTTTGATCAGACATTTTTAATGAAATAAGAATTAAGAAGTATTTTTAAGCTTCCATTGAAATTCCATAATGGTTCATTAAATTTTCGGCTTTTGAAACATAAAAAGGATCGGTGGCATATCCAGCCTCAATTATTTTTTGTAAAAATTCTTTCGGAGTAATTGGATTTTTTTTGTGTGCTTCGACAATTGATCGATAGCGCGGAGAAGTTGTTAACAATTTTGCGTAAGCTAAAAAAGATTCAATCGGAGATTTATAATTCGCAAAACTATCGACAACTGAAATTTCTTTTCCGTTAATAAATTCTTTTGTTTTTAATTTCTTCCCGCTACCCTTAATGCCAAAAAAATTATTTTGCGGAGCATGTTTGCCCATTCCAGTTTCTAGGGCTGTTTGTGCAAGTGTGACTTTCCACGGAATGCCAAATTTTTTTTCTATATCTCGCGCGATTGCTTTTGAGAGATTAATAAAATCTTTTTCTAAATTTCCAGTTTCTTGTACTCCATATTTCTCCTGCAGTTCATTCATTTTCTTTTCGCGCTCCTCAGACTCTTGTAATCTTGTTTCGTGAATTGAATTTTCGGCTTCATTAATATTTTTTCTGTCTAAAACCTTTTTTAATTTTTCATTCAGCGTTGCCATTTCTTCTTCGCCAAAAATTTTACCGATCACCATTTCTTGATCGTTTGAATGGATGGGAACATAACTGCTAGGGTCATTCGATTTTTCATAATAACCAACACGCGGGGGATTCGGATATTCTTCGCTCGGTGCTCGTTTTCCCTGCAAAATTTTTCCGTCTTTTGTTTTTACTGTAATTTCGCGAACATTTGCCGGCAACAAATCTCCCGCACCGATTTCCCATTCTGCGTCATTATTCTCGCAGAAATTTACATCAATTATTTGCCCTTCCGAAAGTTTTTCAGTTCTTAAATCAAGAAAATCTTCGCACATTTTCTCTCTTCCAATTTCTTCAGCCGCGAGAGTTTTTAATTCGATTTCAGAAAGATATTTCGAATTTGTAGCCAGCGCATCTGCTAATCTTTCTGCACGGATTTTTTTAGGGTCGTTTTGCTCAATTTCGTGATGATTAGATTCCATCTTTCTATTGGGTGGATTAAATGTTCGCACCAAATTTTTAGCTGTATCTGTTGTTTCGACAGTAGGTGGAGGTAAAGTTTCGCTCGGAGCAATCACCCACACTAGGCGGTTTTCTTTTATTTTTATTTCGGGATTTTTTAGAAGGAGAAACATTTATTTAATTAAGATATTTTTTTTCGTTTTTCTTCTTTTTTAGAAAATCATAAACAGACAGGCTTGTCTCTCTAGACTGTGTGCTGATATTTTTTCCAACGAGTCTTCCTTTAATGGTTGCAAGTTGCGCGACATTAATATCGATTTCTTTTCCTTCCGTAAATTTATTTAAATCATCTGCATTTGCACCCAAAAGTTTTGCGATGGTGATATTTTTCAAATCTTCAACGATGTGAAAATCTGCTGGTTTCAACTTAAGCAGCGCGGAAACTGCAGACATATCTTTTATTTCTTTGTTTTTTATATCTTTTCTTCCGTCTTCAATCCATTCTTTTACAAAATTCGGGCAAAGCTCGCTTTCTTTCACTCCGTGCGGAATATTTTTTATGATAAGTCCTCCGAACCAGGCTTTTCCATCTATCACAGCTTCCCAAAGATGCATTACGGCTTCCCAAAGTTTTCCGAGCCCTGCTGCAAAACTGACTTGCTTAAAAACCTCTGAAAAGGATTTTAAAGCCTTTTGAAAACCGCCGAGAGCTTCTTTACCGGCATCATCGGGATTATTTTCACTGTCAGCTTTTAAATTTTTATTTATCTCCTCCGCTTTTATTTTTTCATTTGTTTCCACTGTTTCATTGGAATTTATTTTATTATTGGCTTTGAAATATTTTTCGGACGCTTTCATATCTGTTTCCACATTTCCAAAAGCGAGATATTCCAAAATCGCCCTTTCGTCATCTTTCGCGATTCCTTTTAATTCGAAAGTTGTTGCGAGAATTTTTGGCGCATCGTTGCCGTATCTTTCATTCACCCATCGAACAATATTTGATTGACGAACTTCGATTTTTTTGGCGAGATTTTCGGTTTTAGATTTATTAACCAAGTTTTCAGCTATATTCTCACCTAAACGTGTGCTCTAAATTATTCTCAAACCATTTTTTATTTCTTCTAAATCCAAATTAAT
>JAGLJE010000152.1 GCA_023142645.1 Candidatus Altimarinota bacterium
GGGGTGATGAAGGTAAAGGTAAGCTTGTCGATATTCTTGCCGGTCGTTCCCAATTTGTCGCTCGTTTCGGCGGGGGCGCAAATGCAGGACATACAATTGTTGTCGATGGCAAAAAAGTTATCCTTCATCAGTTGCCGTCAGGCGTGCTTCACCCGCAAACGAAAAATGTGATCGGTAACGGTTGCGTTGTTCACCTGCCTACGCTTTTGGAAGAATTAAACGAGCTTGAAAAAATCGGCGTGAAGCTTACCGATCGGCTTTTTCTCTCGAATCGTGCGACGATTCTTTTCGATTTTCATAAAGAACTTGATGGATTAGCCGAATCGAAAGCGAAGCGAAAAATCGGCACGACGAAGCGAGGGATTGGACCGGCATATTCCGATCGCGTGAATCGTAAAAGTTTGCGGCTCGGTGATTTACAAAATTTCGAAAACTTTGCAGCAAAATTGCGAGAAAGATTGGATGAGGTGAATGCGATTGCCGGGATGCCGTTTCGATTCGACGAAGGGAGAGAAGTAAATCTTTACAAAGATTTCGCGGAAAGACTAAACGGAATGATAGTCGATACTTCCGAGTTGTTGCAGACGGCGCTGAAAGACGGCAAAACCGTTCTTGCGGAAGGGGCGCAGGGGAGTCTGCTCGATATTGACTTCGGGACTTTTCCGTTCGTGACGAGCTCGACGACGACTGCCGGCAATATTTTTAGCGGACTCGGCATTCCTCCACAGTCATTTGAATCAATCGGAGTTGCAAAAGCATACACCACACGGGTGGGTGAGGGACCGTTCACGACGGAATTGAAAAATGAAACCGGAGAGAGATTGCGCGAAATCGGCGCGGAATTCGGCGCGACGACCGGTCGACCGCGGCGGTGCGGTTGGATGGATTTGGTTGCGACTAAATATTCGACCCAGTTAAACGGTACGACGGCAATTAATTTGACAAAGCTTGATGTTTTGAATGACTTCGAGGAAATCCAAATTTGCACGAAATACAAACTCGACGGTGAAGAAATTTTTACACTTCCCGCTACGATCAAGGAGATTGAACGACTGGAACCGGTTTTTGAAACTTTGGCAGGTTGGCAAGAAGATACTTCGAAAATTCGAGAAATTAAAAAGCTGCCCAAAAATGCGAGGCTGTACATCGAATTCATCGAAAATTATCTTGAATTACCGATTCGGTGGGTAGGAGTTGGGGTGGAGCGAGAAGCGATGGCGAGTTAGCAGATAGTTAGTAGATCGTAGTTGGTAGATCCACTGACTACAAACTCCGACTCATGGGCTTGTAGCTCAGTTGGTTAGAGCGCACGCTTCACACGCGTGAGGTCAGAGGTTCGAATCCTCTCAAGCCCACCAAATTCAGAGGGTGAAAAATGGAGAGTTGAGGGAGGAGAGATTAGAAAGCTAAACGGTCAATTTCGAAAGTTTCAAAAGAGCTGTGTTTCGAAAGAGTTGAATTTTTGAGGTAGAATCACATTTGAAATGTCCCCCCAAAAAAATTATAAAATTGCGGTTCTTGCCGGTGATGGTATCGGTCCGGAGGTGATGACGGAAGTCAAAAAAGTTCTCGCTGCGGTTTCGAAGAAATTCTTTCTCGATTTTGAATTGAAAGAAAGTTTGGTCGGCGGTGCGGCAATTGATGCGATTGGAGAGCCGCTGCCCACTGCGACTTTGAAGGCGTGCGAAGAATCTGACGCGATTCTTTTCGGTTCGGTCGGCGGGGAAAACTGGAATTCTCTTCCTCCGGAAAAACGACCGGAAGTCGGCGCGTTGCTGCCGTTGCGAAAACATTTCGATCTCTTTGCAAACATTCGACCGGCGGGTATTTCGCCGATTCTTAAAAATTCCTCACCGCTGAAGCCTGAAATCATTGGCAATGGTTTCCATTTCACTGTCGTGCGTGAGTTGACAGGCGATGTTTATTTCGGAGAAAAAAAGTTGGAAAAAGATTTCGGTAGTGATTTGATGATTTATAAAAAAAATGAAGTTGAAAGAATTGCGCGCGTGGCATTTGAGCTTGCTCGCAATTCTCGGCAAAAAGTGACGAATGTGGATAAAGCAAATGTGCTCGCAACCTCGCAATTTTGGCGTTCGATTGTCGAGGAAATCCACGCGAAAGAGTTCCCCGAAATCGAACTTGAGCATCTCTATATCGACAACGCGACGATGCAATTACTCACGCGACCAGCGGACTTTGATGTGATTCTCGCGGGCAATCTTTTCGGCGACATTCTTTCCGACGAAGCGGCGCAAATTTCTGGCTCGATTGGGATGCAGGCTTCCGCTTCGATCAATTCTAAAAAATTCGGATTGTATGAACCGATGGGCGGTTCGGCTCCCAGTATCGCCGGAAAAGGAATTGCGAATCCGATTGCGCAAATTGGTTCGGCAGCGATGATGCTCGAAATCTCGTTCGGTGAGACAGAGGCAGCTTCCGCGATTGAAGATGCAATTCAAAAAACTCTCGAAGGCGGACTGCTGACCGCGGATATTTTCACCGATTCCGCCGGCGAGCAAAAAGTTTCCACTTCCGAGATGGGAGATTCAATTATTAAAAACATTCTCAAATGAAAAAGAAATTCACCCAAAAAATATTCGTGATTCTTGTAGTGCTCGCATTGCTCTCGACCGCGATTTTACCGTTTTTTGCGGGGTAGTTTTGCGAATCTTTTTTCCAAAATCTTTCGTGCGATTTCCCGATCATCCCACGGAATTTTTCGTCGACCGATGACTTGAAATTGTTCACAACCCTTTCCTGTGATTAAGACAGTGTCATTTTTTTGCGCGTTTTCGAGTGCGAAACGAATCGCCTTTTTTCGATCTACATCTATTTGAAATTCTTCTCCTTCTTCCCGTGAAATTCCTTCGCATACTTCGAAAATAATTTTCTCCGGATCTTCGGAAAAGGGATCGTCCGAGGTTAAAATAATTTCATCCGCGAGGCGGTTCGCGATCGCTCCCATGATCGGTCGTTTCGCACGGTCACGATCGCCGGTCGCTCCGAAAACAAGCCACATCCGTCCTTCCGTCACGGCGCGGAAAGTTCGCAACAGTTTTTCTAGCGCGTCAGGGGTATGTGCGAAATCCACGATTACCCGAAATGGTTGTTTTGCTTCAATCGATTCCAGCCGACCGGGTAACGGCTTCATTTTCTTGAAAACCTTTTGAATTATAGTCGGTCGAATTTTCAGTGCGAGCGCGAGTGCGGTAGCGGCTAGAATATTCGCTACATTGAAATTCCCGAGTAGTTTCGTTTCGATCTCGAATTTTTTTTCTAGTCCCACCACCTCGAATTTTTGCGAATGCTCTCGTACTCGTAAATTTTCCGCTTTCAAATCTCCTTTTTTAAATCCAAAAGTAATGATTCCGATTTCCGGAATTCGTAAAAAATGTTCGACATTTGCATCCTCCGCCGGCAGAATCGCAATCTTTTCGCCGCTCTCACGATTTTTCGCGAGCTGCCAAAAAAGCGATTCTTTCGCCGCGATGTAGTTTTTGAGGCTGCCGTGGAAGTCGAGATGATCGTGCGTGATATTCGTGAGAATCGCTGTATCGAAATTCACTCCCCATGCGCGATGTTGGATGAGTGCATGCGAGGAAATTTCGAGAACGGCGTGTGTACAGCCTGCGTCGACCGCTTGTCGCAAAAATTTTTGCACGCCGCCGCGACCGAGCGAAGTCATTTTTGTGAGATTCTCCCATTTTTTTTCTCCAATTTGAAAATTAATCGTCGTCGCGAGTGCGATACGTTCACCGTTTGCTTCAAGAATTTTCGCAATCAAATTTGCAGTCGTGGTTTTGCCGTTCGTTCCAGTCACGCCGATGATTGTGATTTCCCGACTCGGGAAACGGTAAAAAATCGTGGCGGCGAAATTCCACAAAAAATGCCATGCGAGGCGGAGTGGATTGGTAGGGGAAACGAGTTTTCTAAAAAAGGTAAGCAAGAGATAATTTTCAATTTCTAATTTAAAATTTCCTAAATTTTGAGACCAAGCTTCAGAATTCTGCGGGTAGTTGCACAGTCTTTCACAATCTGTTTTTTCAACTCTTCCTCGCTCGTGAATTTTCGCACGTCTCTGATTTTTTCGAAAATTTCAACTTCCGCAGATTGGGGAGCTTCTGAAATTTCCTCGTCGAGAATGTGGACTTCGAGAGATTTTTCGCCGTCGAAAGTTTCCCGTCGACCGAAAAATAAAATTGCGGAAAAAGTTTTCAGATCCCACGAAATTCGGGCGGCATAGACTCCATATTCGGTCACAAAATTATCAGGAATCTCAAAATTCAATGTCGGGAAACTTAGCTGCCGACCGATACCGTGTCCGCGAATTATTTTTCCCTGAAAACGCACTTAAAAGAAATATTAAATTTTCAATTTTAACTTATTCAATCACTTCTACTTCGTCTTTTTCTCCACCGAC
>JAGLJE010000153.1 GCA_023142645.1 Candidatus Altimarinota bacterium
CTTCGTTGCCGGTGAGGATTTTTTGCATTAAAAATCAATTTTGAAGTGAAGAAAATTTGCCGAAAAAGCTACTACGACAAAAATAAAATAACCAATCGCGAGTGCCGACCAAAAACCGATTTTCAGATTCAAAAAATAAAGTGTCGGTAGAAAAACAAGCCACGCGATAAGACCGATTCCGCTGCCTACTAAAAATTTATTCGTAATAGACACGCTTTCGTTCGCCACTGAAAAAATGTAGGCCACTAAAAAAGTCGTCGGCAGGACGGCGATGATTCCAGCGATTTTTGGATTCACAAATTTCGCGAGCAGCCACACCCCGACGATGATGCTTCCGCCGACGAAAAATCGAATCGCGATTTCTGAAAAATTGGGCATCAAATTTCTTCAATTTTTTTCGAAACAATTTTTAAACTTTTTGGTTTTGTTGGACATGCTGTGACACAAAGTCTGCAAGCCGTGCATTTCGACTCATCCACTCCCGCCATTTTTCCATCCACAATTTTCACCGCGCCATGCGGACAGACTGACCAGCAGAGTCGGCAGTCGATGCAAGTTTTCGCGTCCCACTCGCAAGTTTGCTGCGACCAATTTCCGGTGTCGTATTTCTTCGAATTTCCTGCGTTTCTCACGACTGCTCCGTTTGGAATTTCCCTCCAATTCGGCAACTTTTCGCATGTTTTCTTCATGCCATTTTTCCCGCTCTTGATTTTTATTGCTTCTTCAAACCCTCGTTTAAATGCCCGTAAATTTCCCGCCACTACTTCTGCAGGAAGATTTTTTGCAAGATATTTTTCTAATTTTTGTGAGAAACTTTCTAATTTTGTGAGATTTAAAATTCGGACGAGCGCGCCGAGAATCGGCACGTTTGGAATGTCTTTTCTGATTTCCGCGATTGCAATTTCACTTGCATTTACCGCGAAAACTTTCGCTGAGCTTGTGTCCATTCTGAGTGCTTTCTGCGGAGTGTTGATGAGGAGAATGCCGTTTTCTTTCAGTCCTTCGAGAAGGGTTTCGATTGGAATTTCACAGCTCGAAATTAAACTCGTATCGAGCAAAACTGCCGCATCTATTTCGGAAGGTTGGCTTGCGTCGTCGATTTTTTCATTCGAAATTCGATTGAAAACTACGATCGGCGCACCTCGTTTTTCCGCGCCAAAATCGGGGAAACTTTGCACGAATTTACCATAGCTTCCTAAAATCTTCGCGAGGGCAGTGGAAGCGGTGATCGCTCCTTGTCCCGCACGCGAATGCCAGCGAATTGAAAGGATTTCCTGCATCAAACTGCACGGAACTTTAGCATTTTTCGGGATATTTTGCTTGCTTTTTTTGCCAAAAATTGCTAGAATTATAGGATAAATTAGAAATAAAATTATATTTAATGGCGGAAAACCAAAAAGCAACCGCTGCTCGAGATTCTAAACGGCTGGTAAGCAAGTTGATTGCGCAGAAGGATTCTCCTCAACCTGTTTCGACCGGGACGGCAGCTAAACAGAATTCTCAGCAATCTGTTTCTACGGCGATTCCGAATAAAATTTCGGCGGCTGTCACGGTTGATAAATCCGTTTCGTCGGTAAAATTAACCGCGGCGGAAATTGAATCTGCCAGCAAACAGAAAATGGTTTCGCAATCCGTTCAAAAAAAACCGGAAGCGATTTTCAAACCATTGCCGAGAGAGGAATCTCCTGTAAAAACTTTTGCTCAGACTAAAAAGCGGCTAGAAGGTGATGAGCAGTCTCCGGCTTTCAGTAAGCAGGTGGCAGCTATTTCGAAAATTGTGCCAG
>JAGLJE010000154.1 GCA_023142645.1 Candidatus Altimarinota bacterium
CCGAATGTTTCGATTCTGACGGCGATGGAGTGGGAGATAATTCCGACAAATTTCCAATTGATTCAACAGAATGGAGCGATTGCGACGATGATGGAATCGGAGATAATGAAGATCTCGATGATGACAATGATGGAGTACAGGATTCTGCCGACGCGCTGCCGTGCAATCCTAACGAAACGAAAGATTGCGACGATGATGGGATTGGCGACAATGAAGATTCCGATGATGATAACGACGGAGTTTTCGATTTGGAAGATGCTTTTCCCTACGATATTGCCGAATGGAAAGACTCTGATCGCGACGGTCTCGGTGATAACGCCGATCCGAACGATGAAAACCAAGGACCGGTTCCTGTTTTCGAAGGTGACAGAATCGTAATCGTAAACGAAGAAGTTTCCTTCGACTCAAGCAAATCTTCCGATGCGGATGGAAAGGTAGTGGCTTTCGTGTGGGATTTCGGCGATGGTTCCGCGATTGTTGAAAATGTAAAAACTGTCCATGTTTTCAAAAAAATCGGGGAGTTTGTCGTGAAATTAAAAATTACTGATGATGCAGGCGAGAGTCGCGTGAAGGAGGCGATTATCGTCGTCGAAAACTCGCCGTGGCTTGAGCGAGCGTTGCTGTGGCTGATGATCGGACTGCTGCTAGCCTTCCTTTTTATTTTTTGGAGGACGGTTCAATTTAAAAAAAGTGAGCGGTGAAACAGTTAGTAGTTAGTAATTGGCAGGAAAAATTTTTAAGACTCAAGTTTCAAATCCCCGTCTTCACGAGGACAAGTTTTCAAATAATTTTCAATTTCTAAATCTTGGTTGATCTGACTCAACCCGAACTGTTGGGGCTTGCGATTCATAGTTTGCCGAAGGATTTTTCAGAGATTGGGATCTTGTTTTCATACTTCTTTTCTGCTAAAATGCTATGAAAATTAAAATAAAATGTTGAGAAAAATTATTCTCGGAATTGCCGCGCTCGCGCTCATTTTAATTACCGTGAATGCGGAAGGTATCGGCATTCTCGATGCGGCGAAACAGGCCGGTTTCGAAATTACTTGTCCGGACGGAGTAGTGAATTGTTCAGAAGGTGCGGATTACTCTATCGTTGGTACTCAAATTTTCATTCTCAAAATTCTCGGTGGGCTGCTCAATTTTGTCGCGCTGGCTGCAGTTTTGATGTTGATTATTGCGGGTTTGAGATTGGTCGTCGCGATGGGAAATCAAGAGCAGCTACAAGCGGCGAAGAAACATATTCTTTGGATTCTCGGCGGGTTGGCGGTGATTATTCTTTCGTTGCTGATTGTGAAGAATGTGACGGAGGCGGTTTACAGAAGTACGTTGCCGTCATCGGATTGCGGAAATGGAATTTTAGAAGAGGGCGAAGAGTGTGATGGTTTGGAGGGGGTGAGTGAAGGCGAGGAGTGTTCAGACGAGTGTGAATTGTTGATGAAATGTTTGACGCTTAAAATTGACGGACTGCTCGGTCCGGATACTGATGTCGCTCGCAAAGAGACACAGAATTTAGCG
>JAGLJE010000155.1 GCA_023142645.1 Candidatus Altimarinota bacterium
ATCTCGGTTTCCCCGACACGAGCAATCAGCAGTGGTATTCCGATTTTATCGGAACCGCAGTAAATCGCGGAATCGCGAAGGGTTATCCTGACGGGACTTTCGGACCGGGGAATACGGTGAATCGCGCGGAGTACTTGAAAATTTTGCTTGGCAGCGCGCGGATTGCGCCCGACAGCGTGGATGAACCTCCGTACGCAGATGTCTCAGCAGATGCATGGTTTGCCTCTTTTGCGAATTATTCGAAACAGAAAAATATTTTCCCGCTTACTGGAAATTTATTTGAAGGCGCAAAGGGAGTCACTCGCGCGGAAGTCGCTGAAACACTTTACCGGCTGATTGTTTTGCAGGAAACGAATGCGGCGAGATATTTGGATGATTTGGAAATTGAAAGTTAACCCACCACTTGAGTGGCAGGTTAATTTTTTGATAGCGGCTTTTATTTTGTCTGAACCACTGAATCACACTGAACACACTGAGCACTGAATAGTGTTCAGTGGTTATCAGTGTTCACGTGAAATTCAGTGCCGTCAGTGTTTTTAGTGGTTCAGACAAACACAGCAAAGAAACCCGAAAGCGAGAGCAGAACATTCTTTTAAAGAAGTCCGCAAATCGCTTCGGGTTTCGAGTGGCTGCTGATTACTCACGAGACAGCTCCACAATAAGCGTGTCCCCTATAGTCTTGATTATAATTTCGGAGTACCCTCCCCCTCCGAATTTATAATCACCTTGTGTGACAGATAATGGAAACGAAACTACTAGTCCCGTTCCCACCCAAAGACGGACATCAGTGGCGGTCGGAGGGATTGAAAAAAAGCGTGTCCATTTACCACCGCGAACCCAATTATCAATTGGGGGCATCGGACAACTAATTGCCCGACCATTTTTTGTAAACTGCGCCCAAATTTTTCCGGGTGCAAATTCGATCGGGCAGCAATCCACGCTACCCGGGTCGATAGTTTCCCCAGCCAACACCGGAGAGCTTGCGCAAAATGCGCCGACCACAATTGCCAAAATTATAAAAAATAACTTCTTCATCTTCATCTCCTTTCAAAAAAGTTTTTGGTTTACGGAAATCCAAATCTCGAGCGACAACTATTTCAAACTCTGAATTCCGCAAACCATTTTCGAGTAATCGGGGGCAGCCCCTGAGATCAAAACAAAGCCCTTCGGCGAACCGAAAGCCGCACTTATTAATTTCAGGGGAATCCCCAATTTCGCGTGATTTCAAAGAACGAAAATTAAGATTAGGAAAAATCTTAGAACATCTCTCTCTTTGTCAAGTCCCAAAAACCTACAATCGAAGAAAACGAGTCCTCGCGACCCTCCCGCTACTTCAATTTTTGAACTAAAATAACCTCCCGTGGCAGGCAAATTTATCGCAATTTACGGAATCAATAACATCGGCAAAAGCACGCAGACATCTCTCCTCGTGCAACGACTGGTGAGTATCGGGGTGCGCGTAGAATATTTCAAGTACCCTCTTTATAATCTTGATCCGACCGGCAAGATGTTGAATGAAATTTTACGAGGCAAGCAAAAGCGGAAAGTGCAGTCGATGATTGAATTTTTTGAGGGAACGAAAGTCCGCCGACCAAATACAAAGCGCAAGCAAGGCGTGGCTTTTCGAAGACAGCCCATTGCGCCGAAAGAAATTCGACAACGCGTGACAGAGGAAGAATTGCAGATGTGGTATTCACTGAATCGGTATCAATTCGATCCGCAGATTCGTAAAAAACTCGCAAGCGGAATCTCAATCGTAACGGAGGATTACACCGGTACGGGGCTGGCGTGGGGAGATGCGAAAGGCGCGAATCTCGATTGGCTCATCGAGGTGAATAAATTTTTGTGCAAACCTGATTTGGAAATTTTAATTAATGGAGAAAGATTTTTGGCAGGCAAAGAGAAGCTCCACCTCCACGAATCGAGCGATCGGCTGATCGGAAAAGCGCGGAAAAGTTTTTTGAAACTCGCAAAAAAAAATAGATGGCAGACGGTAAACGCGAACCAACCGATTGAAAAGGTGAATGAGGACATTTGGCGAGTGACAAAGCAGCTCTTTGAAAAAAGTGAAATTGGAAAAATCGGGGAAACTTTCACCAGCTGGCGACCGAACTCAGGAATGCTGTAAAAAGTTTTGCATTTCGGTTTACTCTCGCCCTAGAATTAAGGCGGTTTATTTTTTAACCTTTTCACGATGAATCGCCAAGAACTCATCGAAGCTCTCGCCTCAAAAGTGGGTCTCAGCAAACGGCTCGTGACCGAGGTACTGGAAGGTCTCATCACCACCATCACCGCCGAGCTCAAAAAGGGAAAGAAAGTGACTGTGACTGGCTTCGGCACTTTCCGTGTGAGCCACCGCGCTGCCCGCAGCGGAGTGAGTCCTCGCAATCCACAGCAGCGAATTCAAATCCCCGCTCTCAAAGTTCCCGCTTTCCGCGCGGGCAAAACTTTGAAAGATGCGATTCGTTAAACAATCTTATGTTTTGGGAGAACGGATTGTAGATTTTTTTGTTTGTCTATTTTTCGAGAATTTGAATTCCGGGAAGCTCTTTTCCTTCAAGGAATTCGAGCATCGCACCCCCACCGGTGGAAATGTGTGTAAATTTACCCGCAGAAATTTTGAATTTTTTCAGCGCGGCAATCGTATCACCTCCACCGAGAATC
>JAGLJE010000156.1 GCA_023142645.1 Candidatus Altimarinota bacterium
GAGAAAAAGAAGTACGAGTCGGCATCGACAAATCCAACGATTCGCTTTCTAAAAAAGTGCGCAACGGCGAACTAATGAAAATCCCCTACCTCCTGGTCGCGGGTGAGAAAGAAGTGAAGTCGGGGGAAATCACGATCAGAGAGCGAAATCAAAAAGAGCAAAAAACTCTCACGATTGATGAATTTACAAAGCAAGTAATTTCCAAGAACCAAGAATCAATTTCCAAATAAATTCCAATGTTCAAGTCAGCACAAACTCCCCGAAACTTTCGAATTTGATGCTTATTCGAAAATTGTAAATTGCAATTTGGAAATTTGGAAACTCATAAATTCACCCATCTTGCCTTTCTCTAAAATACGTAACGACAAAGCTGCTCCTAATTTAATCTTAGTGGGTAATTTCGGGGCGGGAAATGTCGGAGATGAATTGATTCTCGCGGGATTTTTAAAAAAGCTGAGGAAAGAACTACCACGCGCGAAAGTTTGCGTACTCGCGGGAAATCCGCAACTCGTGCGGAGATTTCACGGCATTGATTCACTTCCTCTCCTCCCCTGCGGACTGAGAAGTTTTTTGAAACGGGGCTGGTGGCGAAGTTTACGGAAAATTCGAGAAGCGGACGCAGTGATTTTTCCGGGCGGCGGACTTTTTACTAATGAAGAAAGTTTTCGCGCAATCCTAATTTGGGGGCTGCACCTCCTCATCGCCCGCTATTTTTGGAAACCGGTTTACCTCCTCGGACAGTCAATCGGTCCGATTACCGGAAATTACGCGCGAAAATTCACACGCTTCTGTCTGAAAAAAATAGAATGGATTGGCGTGCGCGATCAAGCAAGCGCGAGTGAATTGAAACGGCTCGGTATCCCCGCCAAAAAAGTGAAACTCGGACGAGACACGAGTTTTTGGTTGGTGAATCGGATTCCGAAAACGCAGGAGATCAAAAAAAGGGGGCACATGAAGATTCTCGTTTCTGTGAGAAGTTTTCCAAAAATCGAGGAGAAATTTTTCGCGGAGTTTGCGAAGGCATTAGACAAAATTTCGGAAAGAATTCACACAAGAATTTTCTTCGCAGAATTCGGTAAAGACGATGCGGTGGTGTGGAAAAAGATTTGTCGACGAACAAAAAATTCGAAAGTGTGGAAAACTATCGAACTGCCAGAAAGCGCAAATGAAGTGATACGGGAGGTACAGAAATTCGATCTCGTCATCGGAATGCGCCTCCACTCGCTCATCATCGCGAAACTCGCGGGGATTCCCGCAATCGGTTTTGCATACTCGCGGAAGGTGAAGGAATTCGCGGAAAAAAGTTTGGAAGTGGAAAATTTCAGTGCAGAAAAGTTGATGAAACTTTTGAGTTAATTTTTCCACCAAAAAATCCTCCCAAAATTCCGCAGTCGATTTTTGCGATAAACCATTTTGGGAAATTATTTTTTTGCAATTCTTTCGAGAGCCCGCAACACCTCAAGCGGCATCATCCAAACTGTCGTGTTTGATTTATCGGAACTCAAATCATTGATTGATTGCAGCGTACGGAGATGCAGCGCACCGTCAGCAGTCGAGAGAGTTTGTGCGGCCTTCGCCATATCATTCGCAGCAATCACTTCACCTTTGGCCTTAATAATCACCGCCCGCTTCTCCCTCTCCGCTTCCGCCTCCTTCCCCATCACCCGCTTCATTTCGTCATTTAAACCAATATCTTTCAGCTCAACATTGATCACGTCAATCCCCCACGGATCGGTCGCATCGTCCACGATTGTTTTGATTTTTTTGGAAATCTCGTTGCGTTTCCCGAGTACATCGTCGAGCGGCACTTCGCCGACAACATTCCGCATCGTCGTCTGCGCGAGCTGCGCGGTGGCGTTGCGGAAGTTTTCAACTTCGATGATCACCTTCGCCGCATCTTTCACTTTGTAATAAATCACCGCGTTAATGCGGACCGAAACATTATCCTTCGTCATCGCCTCTTGATCCGGCACATCCACCGCCTTCACGCGGATATCGACTTTCGTAAGCGATTGAAAAATCGGAATCACAAGCCGCCAGCCCGGCTCAAGCGTGCGGGAATATTTTCCAAGAGTGAAGAGAACCCC
>JAGLJE010000157.1 GCA_023142645.1 Candidatus Altimarinota bacterium
AATTCGAACAAACGGAAAATCCATCAGTCGTGAGAATTTTCCGATCAACTTTCACTCCGCGATCGGTTTTCAAATCAAGATCGGCAATCGCTGCAATCTCAATTTTTTTACCAACTCGCTTTTCGATCTCAGCGGAATTTTCTTGCAAAACCTTCACCACACCCGAGCCAACGACACCAAATCCGATGATACCAACCTTGATTGTACTCATAGAAACATTTTAATTCTAAAATTAAGTTTTAGAAACTTGACAAATGTTATTTTTATAAGTAAAATTCCCAACCAAATTTTTATCTAGTCTCATGAAAATGAATCGACAAGAACTTCACAGAATGGGTCCGATTTTATCTGATGATATTATTTTAACTATCGCAGATATTAATGAAATGCGAGAAACGCTTAATATGAGAAAAATTACCCTGAAGAAACACCACGATCGGACTAACAGCAAAATTAACAAGACTAGGGTAAATAAACCCATCAACAAGACAGTTTTAGAGGAAGAAAGAGAAAGAATTAAGGACTTTCGCGCCAAGCTCACATCGAACCTCAAAGAGCTTTTAGGGGGGACACTTGAAATCAATGATCCTCTAGGTAAAGTGTTTGACTAGAGCTGAAATCAACTCCTTGTCCTCGTTCCACAGTGCGCATTGTAAACCAGCTAAACTCCCGGAACTAGAAACTTTGCCGCCAACTCCCCCACCTCTTTTTTGATTGCCGCCAATTTTTCAGAATCCTCCCAATCTTCCGTAACCCGTGAAATCCACTCCGCGATTTTTTCCATTTCAGCTTCCCGCATCCCGCGCGTGGTAATCGCCGGCGTGCCGAAACGAATACCGCTCGGTTTCATCGGCGGATTCGGATCGTTCGGAATCGTGGAAGCGGAGGCGGAAATCCCGGCACGATCAAGAGCCTCGGTGAATTCGCGACCGCCCACATTTTTATTTTGTAAATCGATAACCATCAAATGATTATCTGTTCCGTCGGAAACAATTTTGAATCCGTGAGAAATTAGTTCTCCTGCTAACTTTTTAGAATTCACGATAACTTGCTTGGAATACTCCGCGAATTCCGGTTGCAACGCCTCGCCGAGCGCGACAGCAATCGCCGCAATGATATGCTCGTGCGGTCCGCCTTGAATTCCCGGAAAAACCGCGCGGTTGATTTTCTTCGCCACTTCTTCATCTTTCGACATAATCAAAGCTCCCCGCGGTCCACGCAAAGTTTTGTGAGTGGTGGTCGTCACCACATCGAATCCTGCCTCAACCGGACCGGAAATTTGTTTGCCTGCAATCAATCCGGCAACATGAGCGATATCGGCAAACGCAATCGCACCGACCTCGTCTGCAATTTCGCGGAAACGAATCCAATCGAAATCCCGCGAATATGCCGAGAATCCAGCCACAATCATTTTCGGCTGATGCTCCCTTGCTAATTTTTCAACTTCATCCATTTCGATTCTGCCCGTCTCGGAATTACAACCAAACTGAACGAAATCATAAGTTTTGCCGGTAAAGTTAATCGGATGTCCGTGACTAAGATGCCCGCCATGATCGAGCTTCAAGCCAAGAACTTTATCGCCCGGATTTAATAAAGCGAAATAAACCGCAAGATTCGCGGGAGAACCGGAGAGGGCTTGAACATTTATGAAATTAGCTCCGAAAAGTTTTTTGGCGCGCTCGATTGCAAGAGTTTCAATCTCATCAACAATCTCGTTACCGGCATAATATCGCCGCCCCGCGTAGCCTTCCGAATATTTATTTTGAAAAACCGAGGCCATTGCCTCCAAAACTGCCGGCGAGGTGTAGTTTTCGCTCGCAATTAATTCAAGTCCGTCCGCCTGCCGCCGCTCCTCTTTTTTAATTAATTCGAGAACCTCCACATCCGTAATGGGTAGAAATTTGTAATCCATTTTTAGGAAATTAAAAATCAAAAAACGAGTGGAAGTTTAATCGAAATCAATCCAAAAATCTCGTGTAAAATTCCCAAGATGCGAAGATTAAATATCCTCCTCGTCGCAGGAATTATGCTCATCGCTTTTTTTGATTTTTTCACAAAATTTCTTGCGCAGAGTTCTCTCACACCAGCACAACCGATTAAAATCCTTCCTTTTCTAAAGCTAGAATTAACGCAAAATTCGAGTCTGGCATTCGGAATTCCTTTTCCACGCGGTTTGATAATTTTGCTCTCTGTCGCAGCAATTATTTTTTTAGGAAATCTTTTCGTGAAAAATGTGAAAAAAGAATCTAAAATCGGGATAGTCGCGTTCGCGCTACTGCTCGGCGGAGCATTCGGAAATCTCATGGAAAGAATCCTCTTCGGAAAAGTTACCGATTTCATCTCGCTTTCCATCATTCCGAATTTTAATTTCGCAGACACAGCTCTCACAATTGGAGTAGCATTGCTCATAATTTTCCACCACAGAGTATTCGAGAAAATTTAAAATTCCAGCAGCTAAAAACTGCGCGAATTTGAATCAAAAAATAATTTTAACTTCATCTCTAACCCTCCCAACCATGCTGGCTCCTCCCCGCGAAGTAAAATTCTCACTTCTTTTCTTCAAAGCTCTTTCCGGTATCGGCGTAGGCATCATCGGAATGCTTGTTTTGTTGATTTTCGTGCTAATCGGTCTCGGAACAATGGATAGCGGAAGCATTACCGGACCTTTTGTCATCTTTTCGGCAATCACGATGGGATTCATTACTGGTCTCGTCGCGAACAGTCTAGGAGCTTTCCTTTTTGGAATGTTAGATCGCGAAAAATATGCAGAAATTCGAGGAGTTATTAAACATATCATTTCACTAAATATTCTGATATTTATTTTCCTCCTCCCTGTCTATTTTTTTGGGATAGTCGCCTTTGCACAAAATTTAAAAGTAATTTTTCTCATTTCCTCTCTCCAACTTGTAATAGCCGCACTCGCCAGCATGTTCATCCTCGAACTTTCGAACTCACAGTCGCCACGCGAAAATTTCATCGCAATTTACGGAATTATATTTGCAGTTTTGGCTACAATTATCACGAATATGTTGATCTACAAACTCGGGCAAGATTTTTCTTCAGCGGCAGAATTAGCGGTTAATGGAAGTGGGGGGAAAGGATCAACTG
>JAGLJE010000158.1 GCA_023142645.1 Candidatus Altimarinota bacterium
AAAAGCGGAAGATGAAGCGAAATGAAATCGGATTTCCGAAGCAAATTATCTAGCGATGTGTAGCGGAAATTTTTGAGTTTTTTCAGCTCAGGATTTTTATAAACATCGAAACCAAGCACTTTCATGAGAAACCCATCAGACGCAATCCGACAAACTTGGCTGCCGATTCTGCCGGTGCCGATCACGCCGATTGTTTTATTTTTCAGTGCGACTCCTTTTAGTCCACACCACGAAAAATTGTCGTGAGTAGTACGCTCTTCACCTTCGAGAATATTCCGACAACTCGAAAGAAGGAGGGCAAAAACATGTTCGGCGATCGCGTGACTGCCGTATTCTGGAACGGAGCAGACTGGAATTTTCCGTTCCGCCGCATATTTCAAATCAATGTGATCGTAACCCGCGCTACGAGTAATCGCGAGCTTGAGATGCGGCAGCAATTTCAGAGCTTCGGCTGAAAAATCCGAATGCACCATCCCGCAGATGATTTCGGCATCCACACACTTCTTCGCAAGCTTTTTCGAAAAAGGCTCAGAAAAACAAACCGCACGCGGATACTTTTTTCGCACGCATTTTGCATCGGATTTTTCCACTTCGAAAAAATAAATTTTCGATTGCATTTTTATTTTTGTAAGAATTAATTTACTGAAATCATTTTACTTGCATTCGAGACATTTCCGAGTTTGTCATGAACCCGAAGAACCACTTCGTAGCTCCCCGGATTTTCGAAAATATAGGAAGGACTTTGCTCACTGCTCGTACCACCGTCGCCAAAAATCCATTCGAAACGCGAGATATTTCCACTACTATCCTCCGCGTTGAAAGAAACTCCGAGCGGAGCATTCCCACTCACCCGCGAGGCGAAAAATTGAGCATTCAACGAGGGATCAGCGACTACGATTTTCGTAATATCGAAGTACTTACTGCCATCATCTGTGTGAAGAGTAAGTTTCACAAGGTGTTCTCCGACTGTTTCGAAAATGTGAGAAATTTGCGCGCGTTCATGGATGAAAGCTTCAGATGCGTCCGCAGAGAAACTCCACTCATAGGAAACAATTTGTTCTCCTGTAGGTACACGCGAGCTAGAAGCATCGAAATCAATCATGAGTGGAACCGTGCCGGCGATTTTATTCGCGCCGAAATTGACCACCGCCAGTTCCTTCCCTACTAGAATATCTACTTCTGCGCGGGATTCATTCCCGTCGGAATCGGTGATACGGAGAGCGGTTTTATAGCTTCCCTCATCCCAAAATTCGTAACTCACGAGACTCCCCTCTTCGTCCCACAATCCGTCTCCGTCGAAATCCCAATCGTATTTCACGATATTGTTATCCACATCTTTTGATTCGCCTGCATCGAAAGAAACTTTGAGCGGTATTGGACCAGCCACCGCTTTGTGCTGCATGCTTATCGTCGGGTTAGTCTGAATAATCGCTTCCGGAGCGATACTCTCATCGCTCACGATGATTTCTATCATGTCACGTTTCACTTGCCCGTTGAAAAAAGTCACCACGAGTTCGACCGCATAATTTCCCGGTTTCTTGAAAGTGAATTTACTGCGCTGTCCGTAGAGAGTTTCGAGACCGTCGCCGATTTTCCATTCATATTGGTCGATCCGCGACGATGTCGAATTACTTAATCCTAATTTTTTCTCTGCGGTGAAATTAACCGTAAGCGGCGCGAATCCCTTTTTTGGATTTGCTTCAATCCAAATATCCGCATCTGCAGAATCGGCTGGTGTGTGAACTGTAATTGTTTTTTCAAAAGTTTTTTCTTCGTGAGTTCCATCATCGTTAAAATCTTCTGAAGTAGCGGTGAGAGTCACAGTATGTGTACCAATCGTGTCAAAAGTCCACTCTGTTTTTCGATATGTGAATCCATCACGATCAGGACGACCATCGGCATCGAGATCCCAACTGTAATTAGTGATTTCTGAACCGTGTGGATCGGCGATTTCATCCGCATTGAATTTCACCGTGAGAGGCACATCACCGGACACCCGATCAACTTCGATTTCACCGTAAATCTCCTGCTTCGAAATTGAAATCGTTTTTGAGTACTCTTTCATTATCATGTCTCCACCGCCTTTCGGCTGCAGCCACACGCTGAGAATCACTTCGTAAACCCCGTTATTTTTACCTCCATGAGGAAAATAAATCGCGGTAATCGGACCAAAATTATCGACTTTCCCATCTCCTTCTTTATCCCATTCATAACTCACGATATCATAATCTTGTTTAAATTCATTGATGATACGATCCGCGGAAAACTCAATTTGAAGCGGAGAAGTAAGCTCGTAGGTGTAAGCTGGATTCGTGATAATTTCTATCGGCAATTCCGGTGGTTTCACTTCAAATCTGCTGATATAGCCGTAAACAAAGAACCATAACGAGAGTAGCACTACGAAAATTATTCCGCTCACGAGTCCTTTCATTCCGGCTTTCGCCTTTTTTACGAAGTCGCCCTTCGGAGCAAGAATGCGCTGACCGAGATTATAAACAATCGAAATCACAGCCGCGAGCGCAAGTGAACCAAAAAGCATGCTCACAATACCGACTGTCCAGTTTTTGAGACTCGATGGACTCAAACCGAAACTCATAATTGTTTCTTCTCCTGCCCGCAGTCCAAAAATCATTGCCACAATCAAAAGCGCAAAAAGCGCAAAAAAGAAAATAAGGCAACCGAGTGCCACTTTTTTCGGACTTACCGAATCTTTCTGAAGCGGTTTTTTAACTGGCAAGTTCAGATTTTGTGATATTTGTGTTTTCACGGAATTTTTCTCAACTTCCGCGGGAGAAGCCGGCTTCACACCGATTTCATCAAATTCGGAAAGGTCGAGTTTAGTCATTGGTTAATGGTTCTTGGTTTAGTTTAGTGTAGAAACAATTTATTATTTAATAATTAATATTTATGACTTATGA
>JAGLJE010000159.1 GCA_023142645.1 Candidatus Altimarinota bacterium
GGCAAGTTTGCGAAACAAAACTAATCGCGCTGGCAGGCGGACAAGCATCAGGATTTTCACTGTCGGCAATTAAATCGCCTGCATCAAGCGTGTAAATGCTGCCATTGATTGTGATTTGAAAAGTAAGATTGTTGGTAAATTCAGATAGCGCAATATTCATATCGTACGCGCTGTCTCCCCCGAATTCCCCAGCAACTGTAGTCGTAAGCGAACCTATTGTCTGACCGTCATTAATAAAATCTACGACTGCTCCGGTCGGAACATCCTCCGCGCCATTCACGAGCAAACCCCAGATCGTCATCGGAAAATTCAAACTACCCCCCACCGGCTCAGCAGTGGCAATCGGAGAAAAATTCAAAAGCAGTGCGAGAACGGCGATTCCGGCTATGAAGCCATGAAAAGTTTTTTGCATGGGATTTTTTTTAAAAAATAGAAAATCGAACAGATTATTTATAAGAACCTAAGATTATTTTTACTTTTTCATAGATTAATTTTTTAAGTCTTTGCGCATCTTCATCTTTCGACTTTCCATCAAGTCGATTGAACATTCGAGACAACTCAAGACGGTTGTTCATTAGGAAGTTAAATTTTCGACTTTCTCCCGCATCCCTAGAATCAATAGCTTTACCGCTTTTACCGCTTCCTCTGTTTCTACTCCTTCTATCTTCTCTTCCACACTTGCATACACTTTCTGTAAGAGCGCATTTACTCTGTGAAGCAAACATTTTTCATCGCCGCTCAGCCGAAGACGATTCTTGGCATCCTGTAGCAGTCCACCCCATAAATCCGGCAGGGTTTCAGGAAGAGAATCGTTGTCTGCTTTGAGATTCATCCGAAGGAATTATCAGGAATACTCACTACCGATTCTTCCTCGATTCGCAAGTCGCAGAATTTTACTTCTTTTTCTATAGTGTCTCCTGCTTCGTCACTGTATGTAATTCCGATAAGGCATCCTGCCGATATTCCGTCACACCAGTTGGGTGCGAGACATTTCTCCAGCTTCTCCATCACCCACGCACGAGCACAAGGTAGTCCTACCCTATCTCCGTAAATGTTAGTAATATCACCGGTTTCTGGCATGATTTTTTTAAAAAATTAAAAAGAAGAAAAGAGGAAAGCGAGTTTAACCGCTTTCCTCTCTTTCTGCAAATTGACTACTATGGTAGCACCTCGTTATCTTTTTGGCTGCCGCCGTATGTCGTATCTTGATTTATAAAGACAAGATAAGATTTGAATTCTTCAAATTTTTCAGTATCCGTTGTCGGTATCGAAAATATTTCTCCACTCGAATCGATCTTATTATCGTTGTCGCCGCCGGCAAAATCATCAGTGGTGTAATCAATAATACTGCCGGTATTCGAGATGTTGGCGAAAGCATCTCGTATGGAAATTTCGGTGTAGTTTGAATCATTTGCTTCGAATGATTGATTGGCAACTCCCACGATATTCCAGCCAGCAATCAAATCCTTATTAAAAGATTTAACTTCTTGTCCGTCCGTGACACCGTCTGCATAATTGAGATAAACATCAACACTGCTTCCACTCGTGTTATTCACGAGGAATCCTTCAAGCGGTTTGATGTTGTTAGTAATCGCAGCAGTAGTTGTTATGGGGTAAGCTCCACCTTCCAGTTTGTAGAAGATTATACCGAGACCGCCGTTTGAAAATACAATTGAGTCTAGTTCGCGTGGTGTAGAAAAGACATTCCAGCCTGGTACGAGCGTGATGATGTTTCCACCGTTTGATCCGAAGACCGTGAGGAAATTCCACTCTGTCTTGTCACTGATTATTCCTGCGTATGGATTGCCTACAGGGTCGGTAATCGCGCCGGCGTCGATTAGTACATAATAGCTTGTCGAATCATCTAAATCGCTTGTTAGGTCAATTGTGATAACACTGCCGACAATCGAAACTTGAGCATCGCCGATAGGGATTGTTGTTACCACAGAGTCATC
>JAGLJE010000016.1 GCA_023142645.1 Candidatus Altimarinota bacterium
GTGCGAAGTCGGTTTGCTCCGTCTCGCTCACTGCTTTTTCTGCGTCGAAATCACTCGTTGAAAAACCGAATTCAGTCACCCAAATCGGTTTTTCGCAGCCGGCATCTTCCAAAATCTCACGGTAAAAATTAACCCATTGTTCAACGGTGTGCCACGCATTTTTCGAAGTGTCGATCTCATCCGGAGCCACGCCGAGGTGATATGGATGAAAAGCTAAAATGTCGAATTTCTCGCATGCATTTTCCAGCTTCAAAAATTCTTTTAGCCACGCATAGTTGTAGCCCGACAAACTTCCAAGCACGATTGGTGCTTCGACACTCGAAATTTCCTCGCGCGTGATATTTAGAAAATCGTAATAATTCAACGCACGTGCTGCATCTGAGATTCCAAGTCCGTGGTGCCTCTCGTCCGGTTCGTTACAAATTTCACTCGCAAAAATCGTTCGATCCGCCCGCCGATAAAACATCACCGCTTGCTCGTCGCTGTCCCAGCAGCCGGTGATTACACGCGGATTTTCGCGATCAATCTGGATTTTTCCGTCCACGTCCAAAATAACATCAAGCGGAGCGGTTGCGAGCGCATTCGAAATAAAAAATATGAATGCAAGAAAGCAAGTGGTGAATTTTTGCATACTGGGATTTTAGCACTCTTCTGAAAATGGGCGGAATAAAATTGTTATAATTTCACAGGTAACTTAAAAATATTTCTACGATGCAGTGTTTCAAAAATGCAGCCGCGCAATCTGCGAAAATTTTATTCAACGCGCTGCCCGTTCTCGTCGGTGTGATTTTGCTTATCGGTGCGGTGAGCGTGTTCGTTTCGCCATCCGGTTTCGCGCGGATTTTCAGTCAAAATATTTTTTGGGATTCACTACTCGGAAGTGCGCTCGGAAGTGTGTTTGCAGGGAATCCCATCACGAGCTATATTTTGGGAGGCGAATTTCTCAAACAGGGAATCGGTTTGATTCCGGTGACCGCTTTTCTCGTGGCATGGGTGACGGTGGGGGTACTGCAACTGCCGGCGGAAATAGTTTTTTTCGGTAGACGGTTCGCGTTTTTGCGGAACGGTTTGAGTTTCGTATTTTCAATCGCAGTCGCGCTAACAACCGTTTTAATTTACAGCCATTTATAAAATGAAAACGAGCGAAAAAAGTCTCGCGGGTTGGTATTTCCTCGGAGGAATGATTGTGATTTATTTTGTTTTAGCATTTTTCAAACTGGAGGCAGTGATCGACGCGCTATTTTTTGTGGGTAGGATTTTCAAAACAGTACTGCCAGTTTTGCTGCTGATTTTCGCGTTGCTGATATTTTTCAACGCGAGTGTCAGCCACGAGCAGATCAGCAATTTCATCGGAAAATCATCTGGCGGAAAAAAGTGGGTGGTGGCAGTGATGGCGGGAATTCTCTCCGCGGGACCGATTTATTTATGGTATCCGCTGCTGCGCGATCTTCACAAAAAAGGCGTGAGCCACGGATTTATCGTCACTTTTCTTTATAATCGCGCGATCAAACTTCCGCTGTTGCCACTTTTAATTTTTTATTTCGATTGGAAATATGCGCTCACGCTTTTGCTCGTAATGGTTGTTTTTTCACTTGTACAGGGTGTAATCTTCGAGCGAATTAAATTTTAACTTTTTACATGAAAATTGCGATCACTAGTGACGGCAAAACTTTGGAATCGAAAGTGAGTGCGGTGGGTGGGAGAGCGCACTACTTTTTGATTTTTGAAAATGGTCAGCTCGACAAAGTTATTCCCAATCCCTTCCGAATCGGCGGTGGCGGAGCGGGTTTCGCTGTTGCTGCGATGCTGGCGGATGAGCAAGTTGATTTAGTCGTGAGTGGGCATTTCGGCGAAAAAATGCTCGGAGCTCTTGCAGAGAAAAGTATCACGAAACGTGAGTTGTCTGATTTGAAAGTGGCGGAAGCGTTGAAAAAAATTATGGAGTGACGATTTAATTTTGCTAAAAATTTTCCCGCACTCCTACATCATCCCGCCGATATTTTCCGAATTCCACCATTTTTAAAGCTTTCCCTCCTGCGATCACCGGTCCGTCAGAGCAAACGCAAAATCCGGAATTGTCCATCGCACAACTGCCGCAGACACCAATTCCACACTTCATGAACCTTTCGAGTGAAAGTTCACACGGAATTTTTTTCTTTGTGCAAATTTCTGCGACTCGCTTCATCATCAATTCTGGTCCGCACGAAAAGACCATGTCGATTGGTTTTTCACTGACCAATTTTTCAAACAACTCTGTCGCGAAGCATTTTTCTCCGCAGCTGCCATCATTCGTCGAAATCAAAACCCGCGCACCCATTTTTTCAGCCCATTTTTTTCCGAAAATTAAATTTTTGCTCCGCGCGCCGATAATGAAGTCAATCTCACAATTTTCCGCTTTTTCGAAAATTGAGAGCAGTGGCGCGACACCGCATCCGCCGCCGACGAGCACGATTTTTTTCTTTTTCGGAATAGTGAAGCCATGACCGAACGGTCCGCGAATTCCAACTTTTTCTCCGACCTTCAATTCGCACATTCTCTTTGAAAATTCTCCGACTACTGAAACAGTGATTTGAATTTCATTTTTCGTGAGCCGCCAAACCCCAAATGGTTTTTCGTCGATTCGCGGCAGCCAGACCATCACGAATTGACCGGAATCGAAATTCATCTCGCTTTTAAAAACGAAAGTTTTGATGCCGTCGGCTTCATCGACGATTTCGCGGATTTCGAGAACGGTGGGTAGATTTTCTGACAAATTACGATTGTTTTAATTCCTCAATCTTTTGTTCAAATTCTTCGCAGCCACTTTCCTCAATTTCGGCGATTGATTTAAAACAGAAGTCAATTGTTTTACTGCTTGGACCATCATCTAAAACATCGTAAAGCCATTTTTCATAAATTGAATCTCGATAATTTTCGAATTGATGATTTTTATAAACAACATAAAGGCATGAATTTATTTTTGGGCTGTAAAAAATATTTTCAAGTGACCATTCCTCGTTTAAATCGGCGTATTTTTTTTCTTTTTCATTGATTCGATTTTCAATTGTCGACCGAAGTTTTAAGCATTCCATATTTTTTTTAAAAATTTCATCTTCGATATTCTCATCGTTTTTAACGAACTCAATCTCCAAGGGGATTTCTTCTTTTATTGTTGGATCAATTTTCGATGCGGCTGTGCAGCCTGTGAGCAAAATTGTGAGAGCGAAAAAAGCGAGAAATTTTTTCATACTTGTATTTTAGTTTTATGCGTTTTTCCAATCAAATCGGAAATTTCAGAAATTCCGTGCGATTCGCACCACTTCTCGATTTCGGCTGCGATTTTTCTGAAGATTTCAGTTCCATTTTTCGCCGCTGAACCGATTCCAACTAAGCTTGCGCCCGCTTCCATCATTTCAATCGCGTCCCGTCCGTTTGAAATTCCACCGGTTCCAATGATCGGAATTTTCACCGCCTTGAAAATTTCAAAAACTGCTCGTATCGCGAGAGGTCGAATTGCCGGACCCGATAACCCGCCGACACGATTCGCGAGAATCGGCTCGGCAATCTCGATGTCAATCGCCATTCCCGGACCGACGGTGTTGATCGCCGTGATTGCGTCCGCGCCCGCCGCTTCCGCCGCACGCGCGATTTCGACGATGTTTTCCACATTCGGTGAGAGCTTTATTGAGAGGGGAATTTTTCCGATGGCTTTTTTTACAATTCTGGTCGCTTTCGTTGCATCTTGAACTGAGCAGGCAAAAGGTTTTCCGAATTCATCTTCTACATTCGGGCAGGAAATATTCAACTCGATAAGATCGGGTTTCAATTCCGCGACTGCCTTTGCCGTTTCACCGAATTCTTCAAAATTGTTCGCGGCAATGCTCGCAAAGAGGGGAGCTTCCGAAAGCTTTCGAAAGTTCTCGAATTCAGTCCGCGCCTCTTCAATTCCACCATGCGGTAGTCCGACTGCGTTCAATAAGTTCCCGCCACCGAGATCAAGCACCGTTGGATTCGGATGTCCATCATGACGATTTAGCCACGCTGACTTCGAAGTTACTGCTCCCGCTCCATTTTTTGCCGCCGCCGCGAGACTTGCCCCCGTTGTTCCCAAAATACCGGAAGCCAAAATGAGAGGATTCGCAATTCTTAGTTCGAGGAAGTCGGGAGAAATGTTCATCTGTTGAATTTTAACAAAATTTTTCAGCAAAAAATTGAGATTTTGGCAACTTGTTCGTTTGGATTTTTGAACAAAATTGTGATACAATTCAGTGCGTTGGAAGAGAAAACTTCCGCTGTTTTTAATCTTTAGTTTTAGATGTTTAATAATTTTGATAAATTCACGAAAGAGGCAAAAAGGGCTCTCATCGTTGCGCAGGATCAGGTGCGTGAGGCGGGGCTGAGCTATGTTGGGACGGAACACATTCTGCTCGGTATTCTCACGCAGCCTGAAAGTCTTGGCGCGAGCGTGCTGCTCGGTTTCGGGGTGACTGTCGAAAATGTGAAGCTCGTTCTCCAAACTGTCGGTCGGGCGCAATCTTCGCGTTCAGCCGATTCCGCAGAAGCAGGTAGCCTCTCCGGATTTGCCAAGAAAGTGATTGAGGATGCGATTCGGACGGCATATCGTTTTAATCATTCCGCTGTCGGGACGGAGCATCTTCTTCATGCGCTAGTTTCGCAGGAAAATACTGCAGCAGCCGTGATTCTCGAAAATATGAAAATTCGGCCAACGGAGGTTCGGCGACAGATTGAAGAAATTTTCCGCGATGCACAGGAAGCGCAAAACGTTCCTCGAAATGTGCATCCGCTCGAAATTCTTTTCGGCAGTCTTCAACAAGTCATTTCCCGGCAAAATTCACAACAGGATTTT
>JAGLJE010000160.1 GCA_023142645.1 Candidatus Altimarinota bacterium
CTCAAGAGTAGTGAGAATTCTATGAGACTGGCGATTGTGTTCAAAACTTTTGCCGAATTTTCGAAGAAGTGAATTCAAACGCTCCTCACCCGCGTGACCGAATGGTGTGTGTCCAAGATCATGAGCAAGTGCAATTGTCTCTGCGAGATCTTCATTGACGCCCAAATTACGCGCGAGACTACGTGAGATTTGAGAAACCTCAAGGGTATGAGTGAGACGATTACGAAAATGATCTCCGTAGTTCGCAACAAAAACTTGTGTTTTTCCTTTCAGTCGGCGGAATGCTTTTGAGTGAATTATGCGTGCATTATCGCGTTGAAATTCTGTGCGAAACTCATCAGAAAAATCGGGAAATTCACGCACAGCAGAATCAGAAAACGTGGCATACGATGCCAAAATTTCATGTTCACGCTTTTCGAGATCGACCCTTTTTAGTAACACAAACGAAGTTTAACATTTACCTTTCTGCCCCCCTGCGTGCCCTCCGTCTTGTCCTCCGAAGTCGGAACGAAGGAGAAAGCCGAAAGGCGAAGATAGACTAAACATAGTTCAAAATAAAATTGTCTGAATCCGCCGCGGCGAAGAAAATTGAGACTTGAAAATTTCATTTAAATCAAACCCCATTTTATTTGTTTTATCATTTATCATTTGTAAATTTGCCATTGTTTTAAAATTTAAAATTTGTGCAATTTATCATTCGTTTCCGTATATTTGATATATGTTTGAGGATAGTCCATTTAAAGGTAGACGAACTAAATAAAACATGCGGAGTCCGCCACAGCGGACTCCATCGTGAAAAAAATGTTTGAAAACTTAGTTATTGAAAATTGTTTGAAACTTGAAGCTTGAAACTTGAAGCTTGAAAATTATCCAAATGATTCATGACTCCACGCAGGTTCAAATTTGTAACTTGAACCACATAGTTAATTTCATTCCGATCTAGAAGCGTATAGTTCGGATTACAAATCCGAACCTGCTGAGTTTCAAAATTCAGAAATTTAAAAATTTAAAATTACCCTAGCTTCTTTCAACTCATTCTTTTAGAAACTTCGCAAAGACGAAGCACACTTCGTCTCTACACTTGCAAAAAATCACCGCAATTGTTCCATGCTTCATGACTTAAGACTTATGATTACTCGTGCTTATTAAAAACTAATATTCACTCCTTTAATGTCAATCTTATCCTCATAAGTTCCTCCCTCGCAAAGGTAATCAATCGCCGCATGCAAATCAAATGTAAATTCCGATGTGCCTTGGCAAGTATCGCCTAAACAAGTATAAATATTAGAAGCATCAAGCCCACCAGGAAAGGCAGTCGGAACCGTGACACTACCAGAAGTACCCGCACCATTATTGTCCCAGCCGAAACCGAGTCCATCTATCCAGTTGCTGATTGTTTCGATAGATGGATTAGTCAGCCACATATCTGGATCCAGAGTAATTTGGAAACTCGCTGCATTCGTAATGACAGAAAGTGTAGTCTCCGTACTATCAAGAACATCCACAGCTGGATCGATATTAAGATTGGATGTGAGATCGGAAACTGAAAGATTGAAAATTTCACGCTCAGTAGCAGCGAAAGTACGATCTGCTTCGAGAGTTTCGCAAAGAGTGAAATCAGCAATGACTGTGTAATCTCCCGCCCTGTCACCAAGAGTGAAAACTGCAGAAACATAACCGTTCGCATCAGTCGAAACTGTCTTGGCAGTGGAAGTGCCTCCGAATGTCGTACCAAACGTACCATTTGTGAGAGCTTGTCCCGTGGCTGTAGGAATTGTCGGAGTAGTAGAAAGTGTAAACGTCACAGTAACATCATCTGCGCCAGCGAAAGTTTCCTGAGAACCAGCACCATTACCGACTATCATTTTCAAATCAACAGGAAGCGTTCCCTCAATTCCACCAACCTGATTGTTGCCTCCGATAAGATGAAGGACAATCCAATTATCGTGAGCAGATAAACGGAAATCAGCGTCGGAAATATCAGAGGAAGTGTTGCTGGCAAGATCAGTAGCCGTAACACGAATACGAACCTCTAAGTCAGAAAGATCAGGAGTTGTCCATGAATAGATTCCATCATTTGCTTCTTCGGTTG
>JAGLJE010000161.1 GCA_023142645.1 Candidatus Altimarinota bacterium
TTTTCAGAAACTTTTTGCAACATCACTTCCCGTAATTTCGCGAGCACGGTTTTGTTGAATTGAATCAAATTTACTCCTTCTATGACGAGTCCATTTATAATTTCGAGCGCATCGGAAAGTTTTTGAAAAAGAATCGCAAAAACAAAATCTTCCACCGCCTTCGGACGAGTAAGCCCGAGATTTTGGGCGACCGCCTCCGCGGTAATCTCTCCGCTCACGCCGAGCTGTTCGAGCATTCCAAGCGCGTCGCGCATCCCGCCAGCCGATTGTTTTGCGATGAGCTCGAGAGCTTCCGTTTCAAATTTAATCTCCTCTTTCTCGGCAATCGAAGCGAGATGTTTCGCGATTTTTTTCTCATCAATTCTGTGAAAATCGAATCGTTGCGTGCGAGAAATAATTGTCTCGGGAACTTTGTGAGGCTCGGTCGTCGCGAGAATAAAATATGCATGCTCGGGCGGTTCTTCCAGCGTTTTGAGGAGAGCGTTGAAGGCTTCCTTTGTGAGCATGTGAACTTCATCGATCACGTAAATTTTGGACTTCGCGCGCGAGGGTGTGAATTGGATTTTTTCTTTCAACTCGCGCATCTCGTCAATCCCACGATTACTCGCTGCATCGATTTCAATCAGATCGACCAGCCGACCCTTCAAAGCATCCGCGCAAACCGCACACTCATTGCACGGCTCGCCGTCGGGGGAAGGATTCTCGCAATTCAATGCCCGCGCGATGATTCTCGCGGTGGAAGTTTTGCCCGTCCCGCGTGAACCAGCGAAAAGATACGCGTGCGTAAGCGCAGAGTTTTTGAGAGCGTTGAGAAAAGTTTGCCGGACATGCGACTGCCCGACGATTTCGGATAATTTTTGAGGTCGATATTTTCGATAAAAACTCAAAACAGCTGGTAGTTAATAATTAATAGCATGTAGTGGGTAAAAATAAAAAGAGATCTTAATCTATCTCTTGTTTACTTTTTAATTTTTCCCAACCAAATAGGGTGGCATTTTATCCTGCTCAAACGGATGAGTAAAATCACAATGGCGGAAGAGACTTCCAAAAAAAGCAGGGTAAACTTCCCCCATGCTCATTCGCTTAAATAAATTTCTCGCCGAAAAAGGAATCGCTTCGCGACGAAAGTCAGATGAATTAATCGCGAACGGAAAAACAAAAGTGAACAGGAAAATAGTAACCAAATTGGGAGTAAAAATTGATTCGGAAAAAGACCGTGTCGAGGTGGACAAAAAATTTTTGGCGGAGCAGCCGAAGCCCATTTATTTTTTGCTGAATAAACCCGCAGGCTTCATCACCTCGAACTCCCCCACCGCGACGGAGAAAAAAATTGTCATCGATCTGCTACCGCGCGAGGAGAGAATTTTTCCGGTGGGAAGATTGGATAAAAATACAACTGGACTTTTAATTTTGACGAACGACGGCGTGCTCGCATACCGACTGACTCATCCGAAATTCGAGTGTGAGAAAGAATACGAAGCCGAGCTTGCGGAAAATTTAACAGCAGAGCGGGTAAGAAAAATCGAGGCAGGAGTGAAATTAGAACGGCAGACAACAAAACCTGTCCGCGTGAAAATTTTAGGAGAGCGGAAAGCGAAAGTAATTTTGACGGAAGGTAAAAATCGGCAGGTACGAAAAATTTTTGGGAAAGTGGGATGTGAAGTAGTGAGCTTGAAACGAATTCGCGTGAAAAATTTAAAATTGGGAAATTTGAGAATCGGTGAATTCCGTAATCTTACCGAAAAAGAAGTTGCCGACTTGTTGGGGTAAAATTTTAAAGATGTTGGAAAATTTTTTTGCGCTTCTCGGTCTCACGAATGATCCGGTTGGAATTCCACCGCTGGAAATTTTGGAAATCCACGCTGCTCCCCACCTCGCGGAATTCTCACAACCAATAGTGCACGCAGAAACAGCGATCGTGATGGATTTGGGAAGTGGGAGAATTCTTTTCGCGAAAAACGCGGAGGAAAAACGCGCGGTCGCGTCGCTCACAAAATTGATGACGGCAATTGTCGTACGAGAAAATTACGATTTAAATGAAATTGTGACGGTGAGTGCGGAAGCCGCTGCGCAGCCACCGGCGAAAATTTGGCTCACAACCGGAGAGCAGATTTCGGTTGAAAATTTATTAAAAGCCCTCCTCATCGAATCCGCGAACGACGCAGCGATTGCTCTCGCGGAAAAAATGGGGTTGGAAAAATTCGTAGAAAAAATGAATGGTAAAGTCGTTGCTCTCGGATTGAAAAATACGAATTTCGAGAATCCGGTGGGCTACGATGCGGTAGAAAATTTTTCAACCGCTCACGATCTCGCTACCCTCGCAGGCTACTTTTTGCGAGACGAAATTTTACGAGAAATCACGAAAACTCCGAAAGCCGGCATCGCCGCGACAAACGGGATTGTCCACGAACTGTATTCAACAAACAATCTTTTCGGAACATATCTCGACATCCGCGGACTGAAAACCGGACGGACGGAGGATGCGGGTGAGTGT
>JAGLJE010000162.1 GCA_023142645.1 Candidatus Altimarinota bacterium
CAGTTTTCTACCGCGGTACGCATGTAGCCCTGCTTTCATATTCGCTTGCTTTGCCACACGAAAGGTATTTTTTTGTCGTCCACGGTATCCTTTCGTAGACTTCAAAACCTTTTTATGACGAGCGCGGGTAGTGGTGCCTCCTTTTATTCTCATTTTTTAGGGAATTAAAATTATAAGTTTGGAAGAAGTCTCGCAACGCGTTTTGCGTCGCCGCGTGCGAGAATTTTAGGCTTATTAGCAAGCTTTTTTTGCCGTTTCGATTTTTGCATCAAGAGGTGTCCGCGACCAGCTTTCCTGCAGACAATTTTACCGCTGCCGGTTTTTCGAAACCGTTTCGCGGCGGATTTATTCGACTTTATCTTCATTATTTTCAGAGTTAGGAGTTGATAATTTTTGCGATTTTTCAGTATTGAGAATCATAATTAACTGCCGTCCCATCCTTTTCGGCAGTGCTTCGATTTTGCTCACATCGTCTAACCGTGAGGCAAACTCTTTCATTTTTTCGATCGCGAGATCAAAGTGTACCATTTCTCTTCCTTTGAATTGCAGTACCACTCTCAATTTATGTCCCTTTTCAAGAAACTCTCGTGCGCGTTTCACTCTCACCTCAAGGTCGCCTTCCGCGATGCGTACACCGAGGCGAATGCCTTTCGTCGATTTCGCTTTTCCACTTGACCGATTTTTCGCAGCGGATTTTTTCTGCTCGTACTGCCACTTTCCATAATCGAGAATCTTTGCAACAGGCGGCTTCGCTTTTGGAGCTACGAGAATGAGGTCCAGCTCTTCTGCTTTCGCCTTTGCGATTCCTTCCGTCGTAGGGATTACCCCCAATTTTTCGCCATCCGAACCAATCACGAAGACTTCCCGAGCGAAGATGCGCTCATTCATAATCGGACGAGGAATCCGCGGAGCTGGCTTGTATTTTTTGCGGCGAGCCAAAAAAGAATTTAAAAAGCTAAAAGCTGGTGGATTTTAGGAATCTCTACCTAAAAAGTCAAAACTTTATTTCCACTTCAAAACTCTTATTTCGTCTTGTTTCGCAGTTTTGAAAATAACTTTTCCGAGCTTTTTTTCTTTCTTGCCGTGCGGATTTCTCGCAAGCGCGAGAATTTCTTCCACATGTTTTTCTTCGATTCCACGTAAATTTCCCGTCTCTTTAGAGTAAATTTCGCGAATCACTTCGCGTTTCAAAGCGGATGGAAGTGAGTTGAATGTGGTAAATCCGACAGACTTATTTTTCTCAAATTGTCGTAGCCACTCCACCGTCAGTAGTTTCGTGAATTCCGAATTCTCGCGCGCAAGCTTCGAAGTTCGCAAAATCGCCTCGCTGAATTTCGGATTTAATTTCTTGAGTTTTGGTAGAACCTCCTCGCGTAGAAAATTACGAGAATATTTCGTTTCGATATTCGTGGGATCTACTATCCATTTTAATTTTGTGCGCTTCGCATAATTTTCAATATTTGATTTCGGAATTTCGAGTAATGGTCGCCACAAATTTGTTTCTTTGTGAATGGGACTTTTTGAAAACTCCTGCATTCCGCCGAGCCCCGCGAGACCGCTCCCGCGGATGAGATTCAAAAAAATCGTTTCAACTTGATCTCCTGCGTGGTGGGCGAGCGCGATTCGCTCCGCGCCGATTTTTCGTGCGATTCTGCCCAAAAAACGATATCTCGCTTCTCGTGCTTCCGCTTCGCTCCGTAATTTTTTCCGCGATTTCTCTGTAAAAAATTCGAGAGAGTATTTTTTTGTCAGTTTTTCGACAAACTTTTGGTGGTCGTCAGCTTTGGTGTGAATCTTGTGATTGAAGTGCGCGATTGTGATTTTTTCGATTTTCGGAATTTCGCTATCGACAAATTTCCCCAATTTATTTTTCGCGAGTAGATCCAGCAAGACTACTGAATCGATTCCACCCGAAACTGCAACGAGAATTTTCATTTTTTTCTTTTCAAGATTTGCTCGCTTATTTTTGAATCCTCGATTTCGAATCCCATCTTTTCGAATTCCGCGCGAATCGTATCCGACTTTTCAAAATCTTTCGTCGTTCGTGCTGCCGCCCGTTCCGCGAGTAGTTTTCTTTGCTTCGTATTTAATTTAACTTCCTCTTCTATTTTCTCCAAATTCAAACCCAAAACTTCATCAAATTCTCGAAACGTCGCGCGATTCGCCTTTCCGCCTTTCGCGAATTCCCACGCGACTGCGAGAGCTTTTGGGGAATTTAAATCGTCGGCGAGAGCTTCCGAGAACTTTTCGATTGCTTTTGCCGAAACCTCATATCCATCCGGTAACGATCGAAAAATCTGCCGCAATTTTTCGAGAGAATTCGCCGCATTTTTCAAAGCTTCCCATGTAAAATTGAGTTTGCTGCGATAATTCGAGTTCAAACAAAAATAACGGAAAGCCAATGGGTCAAATCCTTTTTTTTCTAAATCTTCAAGTGTGAATAAATTCCCTAAACTTTTCGACATCTTTCCACTATCAACCATGAGGAATTCGTTGTGTAGCCAAAAATTAACAAACTTTTTTCCTGTCGCTGCCTCCGACTGTGCAATCTCATTTTCGTGATGAACGGGTATGTGGTCAATTCCTCCCGTATGAATGT
>JAGLJE010000163.1 GCA_023142645.1 Candidatus Altimarinota bacterium
TAATTTATAGTCTTGAAAAATCACCCCCACTTTTCGTAAATAAAGCGAGCGCGTGATTTCATCGAGTTTGTTGATCGTGTAATTGTCCACCGAAACACTTCCCTCCGTTGGGTAAACTGCGCCGATAAGGAGATTCACGAGAGTTGTTTTTCCTGCTCCGCTTTGTCCGACAACGCTCACGAATTCGCCCCCGCCGATCTCACAATTCACGCGATCGAGGACAACGCGGCTACCGTATTTTTTCGTAGTATTTTCAAAAACAATCATCGAGAAGAAAGTTTAAATCAAAAAATAGGAAGTTAAAATTTTTTTGCTAAAATCATTTCCGTGGACAAAATCGCAGTTCTCGATTTCGGTGGGCAATACGCGCATCTTATTGCCAATCGGATTCGACGATTGGGGGTTTTGGCGGAGATTTTGATTCCCCAAAATTTGGTCGATCCGGCGGAAGAATTAAAAACTTTTTGCGGAATCATTTTATCTGGCGGTCCGCAATCCGTGCTCGGGGAAGACGCGCCAACGATTGACTCTGCGATTTTCGAATTAAAAAAACCGATGCTTGGGATTTGCTATGGTATGCAGTTGTTCGTGAAAAAATTGGAAGGAAAAGTCAAAAAGGTCGGGGGCGGGGAATTCGGAAAATCAAAATTGAAAATTCTAACGAAGTCGAAACTTTTCACAGGTATTCCAAAAACTTCCGTCGCGTGGATGAGTCACGGTGATGAAGTTGTGGAATTACCAGCAGGTTTCGAAAAAATTGCGTCGACAGAAGATTGCGAATTCGCGGCGATCGAAGACTCCGCGAAACAAATTTTTGGTGTGCAGTTCCATCCTGAGGTCGTTCATACTAAATTCGGCGAAAAGATTTTCAAAAATTTTTTAAAAATTACAAGAGCGAAAAAAAGCTGGACGATGGATCAATTCTTGAAAACAGAAATTTCCCACATCAAAAAACAGGTTGGTAAGCGAAAAGTTTTCATGCTTGTTTCGGGTGGGGTGGATTCCGCCGTCGGTTTCGCCTTGCTCGAAAAAGCACTCGGCAGGAAAAATATTTTCGGGCTGATGGTTGATCACGGTTTGCTTCGCAAAAACGAAGCGGAGAAAGTTCACAAAAGTTTAAAAAAAGCCGGCTTCAAAAATCTCAAAATTATTAACGAGAGTAAACACTTCCTTGCGGCTTTGAAAAACATTACTGATCCGGAGGAGAAGCGGCGGGTGATCGGGCGCGTGTTTCTGAAGGTGCAGCGAAAGGCTTTGAAGCGGTTGCGTTTCAATCCGCGGGAATGGTTGCTCGGACAAGGCACGATTTATCCTGACACGATTGAAAGTGCCGGTACTGTAAATGCCGACAAAATTAAAACTCACCATAATCGCGTCCCCGAGATTGAAGCGATGATTGAAAAAAATCTTGTCATTGAACCGCTCGCGCAACTCTACAAAGACGAGGTGCGTGAAGTTGGTAAAAAATTAAAATTACCAAAAAATTTAATCGAAAGACATCCGTTCCCGGGACCAGGTTTAGGAGTGCGGATTATCTGCGGGGAATCTAAGAATTTGAAGATCAAGAACAAAATTGCAAGTGAGCTTAACCGAAAGTGGAGAACAAAAGGGAAAGTCCTTCCGATTCGTTCAGTCGGAGTACAAGGAGATTCTCGTAGTTATGCGTATCCGGTCGCGCTTTTTACCGCTTCCCGCGATTTCGAAAAGTTGGATGAAATTGCGATTTGGCTCGTAAATAAATATCCTGAAATTAATCGTGTGGTTCTATGTCTCAATTCCTCAAAAGTACCGCGCACTTTTCAAGCGTGTTTCATGAAACTTACTTGTTCGAGGATTGATCTCGCGCGAGAGGCGGACGAGATCGTGAATAAAGCTTTAATTTCAAAAAAACTGTATTCGAAAGTGTGGCAGTTCCCGGTGGTGCTCGCTCCAGTTTTTGAATCTGAAAAAGAGGGAGAGGCGGTGATTCTTCGACCGATCAATTCCGAGGAAGCGATGACTGCGAATTTCGCGCGGCTACCGAAAAGTTTTTTGAATGAAGTGACAAAGAAGTTGATGAAACTGGACGGCGTGGAAAATGTCTTTCTCGACATCACTAATAAGCCGCCGGCAACGATTGAGTGGGAATGAAGAATTTTTTTAATATTTTTTATTTCTTGTCTAAAATTTAAGCATAGTCAAAAAAAATATTTCTTCATTTTTACTTTTTAATTCTTCCTTTATGTCTAATCCTTTCACACGCTTCGATTGGAGTTTCCGCTCCATCGGCAAAATCTTCGGTTTTTTCATTCTCGGTGTAATCGGTCTCGCGATTGTTGCGGGGATTCTTTCGTTTTCGATTCGGACGATTGTCTCACCTTTCAGCGGAAATTATAGGGATGTTGCTTTAAATTACGGAGGTGGAATATCAATGGAGAAGTCAATGAGTTTTAGTCAATCTTCCTCACGAAATATCGTACCGCCGATTCCTGGTGGCGAGATTGTCGATCTGACGGCGGAGGATTACGAGGTGCATGAGTATTCTGCGAGCTACCGTACGCGCGATAAAACTGAAATTTGTGCGACGATTCTCGATTTGAAAAAAGACAGAGAAATCGTTTTCGAAAGCGCGAATGAAAGCGAGCGAAGTTGCAGTTTTCGTTTCGAAGTTCCAAACAGGCGAGCGGAGGAAATTCTTGCGATTCTCGAAAACCTCAATCCCGAAGATTTGAATGCCAATATTTACACGATTCAGCGTGCGGTCGAGGGGACGAGTGATCAGCTCGCGATTCTCACGAAGAAGCTCATACAAACTGAAAAAACTCTCGGAGAGGCACAGATCGCGTATGAAGAATTGATGGAGCTTGCAACGCGCAGTCGTGATGTTGAAAATTTGACTCAACTAATTACTCTCAAAATCGACGCAATCGAGCAGCTTGCCCAAAAAAGTATTTTGATTAATGGAGAAATTGAAAGAGTGCAACGCAATCGAGCTGAACAACTTCGCCGTATTGCGAACACGACTTTTCGCGTTAATGTTTACGAAGAAAAATTCGTCGATTGGCGGCAAATTGGCAATGACTGGAAGCAAGAAATTCGTAATTTCGTGAGTAATTTAAATGACCTCACCCAATTCGTTTCGGTGAGACTCGTGAGCTTCGTCTTGTATGCCGCAGCTTCGTTGCTTTATCTTGCGATTGCTTTTGGATTCCTGAAACTGATTTGGCTGATTGGTAAGAAGGTGTGGAAGCTCGGTCAGAGATAAGAATACGGAATAGCAGCACATAAATACAGCTTAATCCCCGAAGCTAATTCGGGGGTTAACTTTGTGTAAGTTTAAAAAACTTTATTCTTTATTCTTTATTCTGTATTCTTTTCTAAATGAAGAATTTTTATATTACCACTGCGATTCCGTATGTAAACGCTTCTCCTCATATTGGTTTTGCGATGGAGGCGATTCAAGCTGATGCGATTGCGCGCTTCAAAAAGCAGCGTGGCTTCGATGCTCGCTTTCAAACAGGGACGGATGAGCATGGTATCAAAATTCAAAAAACGGCGGAAGAATTTAAAAAAACTCCGCGCGAGATTTGCGACGAGAACTCAAAGAAATTTCAAAATCTCCGCGAAGTTTTGGATTTAACTTTTGATGACTTCATTCGCACTTCAGATAAAAAAAGGCATTTTCCGGCAGCGCAAAAAATGTGGCAGAAATTGGTGGCGGTGGGAAAATTGGAAAAACGGAAGTATTCCGGAAAATATTGTTCCGGCTGCGAAGAGTTTAAG
>JAGLJE010000164.1 GCA_023142645.1 Candidatus Altimarinota bacterium
GGCGCGAAAAAGAATCTTCCGCCGCTCGTTGAATCCCGCCGAGCGAATCGCGTACAGTTTGTATTTGAGGAAGCGGTCGATCTCCGCCATCTCCGGCTCGACGGAAGGGGGAGTAGGGTGCGCGTCGAGCGCGGATTTCGGATCTTTCAAACCGGCACCAGTCGCGATGAGAACGACGGTGTCTGATTTTTTAAGCAGCTTTTTCTTTTTTAATTTTCGAATCGCGGCAAGCGGCAAGGCGGCGGACGGCTCGAGAAAAATGGCCTCTTGTTCGCCGAGATCAAGCTGCGCGCGGATTGCTTCGGAATCAGAAACTGTGATTCCGATTCCTTTCGAATCGCGAATCGCCTCCAAACACTTCAAATCATCAAGCGGTCGACCGATTCCCACCGCTGAACAAATTGTTTGCGGGTGCGCTACGAACGGTGCATTTTTTAATTTTCGCTCGAAGGCGGCAACGATAGTCGAACAACCTTCCGGCTGCACACCGATAATTTTCGGCAGTTTTTTGATAAAGCCGAGTTTTTTGAATTCGAGAAAACCTTTCCAAATCGCTGCAAGATTCGTCCCGCAACCGACAGGCACGATAACGAAATCAGGAGAGGTGAAATTCAGTTGTTCAACAATTTCGAACGCGATTGTTTTTTGCCCCTCCGATCGAAAAACATAGTCACCCGCAAGGTAGAAATCATATTTCGCCGCCATTTTTTCCGCAAGCTCACAGCAGTCAGCATATGTCCCGCGAATCGAGAGAACGCGCGCGCCGTAACTCATTGCTTGCGCAAGTTTGCCGAGCGGCGTGTTTTCAGGAATGAGAACATAACACGGCAACCCCGCAACCGCGGAATACGCGGCAACGGAGGCGGCCATATTTCCGGTGGAAGCGCACACTACTGCTTTCGCTTTTAATTCGACGGCTTTCGAAATCTCGACGAACGAACCTCGATCTTTGAAAACGCCCGTTGGGTTCATTCCCTCGTTTTTGAGAAAAAGTTTCGGCTGCCGTAATTCTTTTCCAGTTTTTTGAAGACGAACAAAAGGGGTGTTACCTTCATTTAAGCTAATAATTTTGGAATCTTCAGATAATGGAAAAAATGGGAGATATTTTTTGGCAGAGAGGGGAGCAGTTTTTCGGAATTCTTTTTTGACCCGCTTTTTCAATCTTCCAAAATCCCACTCGACATTGAGTGCCTCACCACAGAAATTACAGCGCGCGACAGAATCATTTTCGGAGATAATTTTTCGACAGCCGACACAACGAAGCCGATAGATATTCAAATTATTCAAATTGTTGAAAGTATTTTTCCAATTTTAACAAACGAAACAATCAAACACCTTGAACATCTCATCAAATTCCAAAAATATACCGCAACCACTTCTGCGGAGCAGTGAGCAATTCGTAATTTTTGGAAGATTGATTTTTTTGAGGAAGAAAATCTTCAAACCGCTGCTCCACATTCGTAAGAATAATTACCTCCTCGCCGGGTAGCTTTCGCCCAAGCAGCTCTTTTGCGATTTTTTCACGATAGCGAGAGGAGCTCGCATAAGCAAGTTCTGAAGGCTTGCTCGCCAAATTTTCTTTTTGTTCCTCGATAGATGCAGTAGATGCTTCGATATAGCTGCCAACCTGAAATAAATCGCGATAGGTCGAACGAGCGAGTGCGAAGAGCATGAAAACAATCACAGCGAATGCACCGCCGAGCACGATTTTGAAATAAAGCGGCTGCGATGAATTTTTTGAGTTGTCCATTTATTCAAAAGGTCAATTAATTCCCGATTTTCGAAGTTTAGTGTAAAATGAATTGATCATTTTTAAAAAACGAATCAACCTGTTAACCAATAACCAACTGAACCTTCACACCTTCAGTGGCATGATCAAGTGTAAATAATCTTCCGCTTTTGCCGGACGC
>JAGLJE010000165.1 GCA_023142645.1 Candidatus Altimarinota bacterium
GGGGGATGTTTTTCATATTCCGCCAAAGACGATTCACCGCGTGGAGGGGCTGGTTCCGCTCTCCAAAATTTTCGAAGTTTCCACACCACATTTACACGATGTGGTGAAGTTGTCCGATGACTACGGGCGGTCAGGTTCAGGGAATGATGAGAAGTTGGACGCGATGTTAGCAAAAGAAACTTGACTTCAAGATGATTTTTTGGTAAACTCTCCACAGTTAACTACTAAAAATCAAAATGCAAAATAGAAACTGGCAAGTGCAGTTTTTCAGTTCTCCGAGTTTGGTGGGAAGAGAAGAGAGAGTGGTTTTTAAAATTGGGAAAAATTCCATGGAAATATCGCGAATGGCTAACGAAGGAGCTGGCAAAGATTCTCACACAAGAGAGAAGATAGACGACGTTTTCGAAGGAATTCCTATTGAGAAAATAATCGTAATGATTCCAACATTGCGGGGGAACTTTATTGCAATTAAAAAAGTAGAAGAGGTGCTCCACGAAGTTCGCGAAGCAACGGAACGAGATATTTGCACGGGTGGTTTGAAAAAGATAGCAGAAAAAGCAGCTAATAACGAGATTGACTGCGTGAAGTATACAGGGCTAGTAAACCAACTTTTAAGAAAAGGAACCGCTGTGCTTGGAGATATCCCTGACGGAATCGATTATTCTAACGATCCTAATCATCACATCGCAGTCTACAAATTTCCCGAAGCGAATCTGATTGGTGCTAAATGGACTTCAAATAACCCTAGTTGCTGATCAGCCCTCTCAACATCTCATATCTTATAGTACTAACAAAATGGCTCGTGAGCTTGACGCGCTATTTGAGTTGTTTACATTTATGATGGCAACATTCTCAAATACCAAAAAACAATTTGAATTTTCAACTGGTAGTTATTAGTAAACTTTCATTATCAACTTTCCGCTCTCCAATTTCCAAATCCCAATCTACTTCCTTCCCATCAATTCATCTACTTTATCCACCGCCTCGAATGGGGTGTGCTCGGATTTTTTTAAATAAAGATCTGCGCCCATTTCCATAGCCTTTTGCGCATCTTTTTCTTGTTCGAGATTCGAGTTAATCACCACTTTTACAGGAAGAGAAGTGTTGTTTTTCAAAGCTTGTAAAACTTCATAACCGTTCATTTGTGGCATCATGATATCCAGCAAAATCACATCTGGTTTCCATTCCGCAGCCTTCGTAATTCCATCCATTCCATTCAAGCTCACCTCCACTTCATAGTTTTTTGTCTCGAAAGCAGTTTTGAACATGTTGCTCAAATCATTATTGTCTTCGATAATGAGAACTTTTGGTTTTCCTTCATTCATAGTAGAGGTGATTAAGGGGAAGGTGAGAGATGAGTTTTTCTACGACTTGTTTCGCTCGGAATATTTCTCCAAATAGATTTTCTAAAACTTTTTTTACGATTGCAAGTTTGAGTTGTGACTTGAAGAGGTAAGTCGGTTCCTTGCTCTTTTCTGATTTTCGATGGGGTGAGTTTTAACGGAAGAGTAAAAATAAAATTCGAACCGTGACTAAGCTCACTTTCCACCCATACACGCCCGCCGAGTTTGTTCACAATGCCCTTCACAATTGAAAGACCGAGACCGGTACCCTGATAGCTTTTTTGGAGAAAGTTTTGAACTTGGCTGAATCTCTCGAAAATCATTTTTTGATCTTTTTTGGCGACGCCAATGCCGTTGTCGATTATTTCGAATTTCAAAAATTTTTCCTCGTACGTAAGGCGAATGGTGATACGACCGTTTTCGGGTGTGAATTTAAACGCATTTCCAAGTAAATTCATTGTTATTCGCTTGATTTTATCTTCATCGGTTACAATTTCCGGATTTGAATTTCCGGGATTTTCGAAGAGAAGTTTAATCGATTTTTCTGCGCACTTTACTTTAAAATCTTTCACGATGTTTTCCAACATCGGCAATAGCTTGGTTTTCTTAAAATTAAATTCCATTCGACCGGCTTCGAGCTTGCCGATTTCGAGAATAGAATTAATGAGTGAGAGAATGTTTTCGCTGCCGGAATGAATCCGTTCCAAAAAATCGCGTTGCTTCGCATTTAATCTCCCAAACTTTTCCGAAATCAGAAAATCATTGTAGCCCTTGATGATTGTCATCGGAGTTCGGAGATCGTGGGAGGTTACCGCAAAAAAAGAATCTTTCGCGTGATCTAGTTCTTGTAGTTTTTGGTAGGAGCAGTGGAGTTTTTGGGATTTTGCCCTCAATTGTTTCGTTTTGCGTGCCACCTCTCTCTGCAAATCTGCATTGTAGCTCGAAATTTTCAACGAAAGGGAAATATGAGCTGCCACCGCTTTGAGAATATGTAATTCTTTATGAAGGTAGGTTTTTTGATGTGGTTTGTGACCGAGAAAGAAAAAACCTACGAGCTTTTCATTCTCTCCCCATAGCGGAAAACAGAACATTCCCAATTTCCGGATTTTATCGAGTTCTTCTTCTTTTCCTTCCGGTAAAAATTCTCGCAGTGAAAGATAATTACTGTCAGATTTTTGGAAGTAGTCTGAAAGCGGTGTAAAAAGTTTAAAATTTTCCGAATTCAAAAGCACTACTTCCGCCGCACTGATTCTCAATTTTTCGATAAAAACTGCATGAACGGAGTTCAGCAATTTCGGCAAGCTCGTGTAAAAAAGGTTCCTTTTGTAAAAATCTCCCACTGCTTTCGTGAGATCGTCGATGTGCTTCATCCCGAGTAGGAGGAAGAAAAATCGTGAATTAAAAAAGCTCGAAAGCAGAAAGTAAGTTGCGAGTGAAATAATCGGAAAAAGCATCAAAACCGAAAGCTGCTCGCGACGAAAGAATACCACATAAGAAATTC
>JAGLJE010000017.1 GCA_023142645.1 Candidatus Altimarinota bacterium
AACCATAGCCGATTTTCGAACCCGTCGGAATCGTTTTAATTTGCGCGACACGCGTTTTCCAAGTCAGTGCAGGAATAAGAATAATCTTTTCTTTTCGCTTCGCCGCGAGCGAGAGAAAAGTTTCCTCACTCGGCCACATCCCATACGCCGCGATACCGACACGCGCGAGATCGAAATGAGTTTCAGGAAAAAGCAATGCCGCCGCCGAATTCGCCGCGTGGAATTTCAGATTTTGAAATCCCGCCGCAAGCAATTCCGCGCAAATAGAATTAAATTCCACGAGCTGTTTTTCAGCAAACGAATGATCATGTGTATCTTCAATATTCGCGAAATGCATCGCCACACCCGCAAGTTCAACATTTTTTGCTGCTCGAATTGCCTCCGCAAAATCGAGAATCTCGTCGCGTAATACCCCCTGTCGGTTCGTGCCAGTTTCGGTTTTGAGATGAACTTTCGCAGAAGTTTTTAATTCGAGAGTTTTTAATTTTTCAAGAGTCTCGCGATTGTAAATCACAATCTCGCAATTAAGTTCGACCGCCTCGAGCAAACTTTCAAAGGGAATGTATCCTGCAATATAAATTCGACCGGAATCCCCCGCCGCGCGAAGTTTCCGTGCTTCGAAAATCGAATTCACGACAAGATAATCCGCTCCCTCTTCGCGGAAAATATTCCCGCATTCCGTCAATCCGTGTCCGTACGCATTCGACTTCACGACCGGCGCGAGCGCGGTTTTTTGGTCAAGAAGTTTGCGAAAAACTCGCAAATTCCTTTGCAACACGGATTTCGAGATTTCGAGCCAAATCAGCGGGTTATCAGAATTCATCCGAGAAATTTTAGCAGAAATCGGAACTTAACCTTAAGTCAAGTCATGGGACAAAAATCATAATTTGTTCATTTTCATGAACAAAAAAGTAAATTGGAAGTTGATTCCCTCTTGATTTCTTCACTCTCTCAAACTAAAATCAAAACCCGTTTAATTCGCCGCGAATTTTCTTCGACGAGTAAACATTCTCAGAATAATTTTTACTTTTTAATTCTTACTTCAATGAGCTACATTCTCGGAATCGATCTCGGCACGACAAATAGTTGTATGGCTGTGATGCAAGCTGGTAAACCGGAAGTTTTGGAAAATGCGGAAGGCAATCGCACCACTCCCTCCGTCGTGGCGGTAAAAGACGGCGAGCGTCTCGTCGGTACGCCAGCGAAAAATCAAGCGACCATCAATCCTGAAAATACGATTTTTTCATCAAAAAGATTTGTCGGTCGGCAACATTCGGAAGTGAGTGAAGAACTGAAAGAAATTCCGTTCAAAATCGTGGCGGGAGCGAAAGGCGAGTGTGAAATTGTTTTGGCAGAAAAAAATCACCGACCGGCAGAAATTTCCGCGATGGTTTTGCAAAAAATGAAGAAAGATGCGGAAGCCAAACTCGGCATGGAAATCAAGGAAGCGGTAATCACTGTCCCTGCTTATTTCAACGATTCACAGCGAAATGCCACGAAAGACGCAGGCAAAATTGCGGGCTTGGAAGTGAGGCGGATTATTAACGAGCCGACCGCTGCCGCACTCGCGTACGGTTTGGATAAAAAACTTTCGAAGGATCAAAAAATCGCGGTTTACGATCTCGGCGGTGGAACTTTCGACGTTTCAATTTTAGAAATCGCGGATGTCGAAGGACAAAAGCAATTCGAAGTAATCGCAACAAACGGCGACACTCACCTCGGTGGCGACGATTTCGATCAGAAAATTATTGAATTTCTCGTTGATGAATTCAAAAAAAGTGACGGAATTAATTTACGAGAGGATAAGCTCGCACTACAACGGCTGAAAGAGGGTGCGGAAAAAGCGAAGAAGGAACTTTCTACCGCGAGCGAGACGGAGATTAATCTCCCTTTCATCACTGCCGATGCGAACGGTCCGAAACATTTCAACATCAAACTCTCCCGCGCAAAGCTCGAAGCTCTCGTAGAAAGTTTGGTGGCACGAACGGTGGAGCCGTGCGAAAAGGCTTTGAAAGACTCGAAAATTGAGAAAGGCGAGATTGACGCGATTATTCTCGTCGGCGGGCAGACACGAATGCCGGCGGTGCAGGCAAAAGTGAAAGAACTTTTTGGAAAAGATCCGCTGCAGGATGTGAATCCCGACGAAGCAGTAGCGATTGGCGCGGCAATTCAAGGAGGTATCCTCCGCGGAGATGTGAAAGATGTCCTCCTCCTTGATGTCACTCCCCTCACTCTCGGAATCGAAACTCTCGGCGGAGTACGCACACTGCTGATTGAAAGGAACACTACGATCCCGACAGGCAAGTCGCAAACTTTTTCCACTGCGGCAGACAACCAGCCAAGCGTGGAAATCCATGTTTTGCAAGGCGAGCGAGAAATGGCGGCAGACAACAAGTCGCTCGGCAAATTTATTCTCGATGGAATCCCACCCGCTCCGCGCGGCGTGCCGCAAGTCGAAGTAACTTTTGATATCGATGC
>JAGLJE010000018.1 GCA_023142645.1 Candidatus Altimarinota bacterium
AAAATGCAAAAAGAGGCGGAGACGCACGCGGAGGAGGACAAAAAGAAAAAAGAAAGCGTAGGTCTCGTAAATGAAGCCGATGCGCTCGTTTATTCGACTGAAAAAACCATGAAAGAACACGAATCGAAAATTTCAGAGGACGATGCGAAGGAAATCAAAGCGAAGCTGGAAGTTTTGAAAAATGAACTCGGCGAGAAAGAATTGAATTCCGAAAAAGTGAAACCGGCGATGGAGGAACTCACGAAAGTGAGCCAAACTGCCTTCGCGAAACTTTACGAACAGCAAGCGCAACAATCAACGGACGATGTGAAAGTCGACGACAAGAACGAGCCCAAAAAAGAGGGTGATGAAACTGTTGAGGGTGAGGTGGTGGATGGAGAGAAGAAAGAAGATGAAGAGAAGTAAAGATCACTTTTCATGGATTCCTCGAATTTCAAGATTTCAATCTCTAACTCTAATTTCTATAAGATGGCAAAAAGGCGAACGGACGGAGATGAAACTTGGTACAGGCTTATAAACTGGACCAAAGGACAAAAATCGAGCGAAAGACTTGCCGCCCATATTTTAAATTCTGAAGCGTTTACATCAATTAATCCATCGCATCCTTTAGGCGGTAAAGATGGATTGAAAGATATTATTTCAACTAAGAACAACCTTCAATGGATAGCGGCAGCATACTTTCCAAGAGGACAAAAAAACTTTACAGAAATAAAGAAAAAATTTATTGGTGATAAAAAAGGAATTAGAAAAAATAAAGTTAGCGGACTTGCTTTTGTGACTAATCAGGAGCTGACTTTGCATGAACGAAAAGAATTAAAAGACATTGGGAAACCTCACACTATTGAAATATTTCATTTAGAAAGAATATGTCATATTCTCGATACTGCAAAAAACTATGGAATTAGATTGGAGTTTTTAGATATTGAACTTTCAAAAGAAGAACAATTGTCTTATTTCGCTATTAAAGACGAGAAAATGGTAGATTTAAGCGAAAAACTTGAACACTTAATGATGGACTACACCTCTTTTAAGCGTTCTTTTGAAGTCAATGAAAACGCTGAAATTTTTAAGGTGCGAACGGAAAAAGAAGTGTATTCAGCACTCGAAAGATTTGTTGACCAAATTTGGTACAATCGCCATCAGGGACTAAAGAAAAGGGTCGCCAAGAAAGAAGTTACTATTGCGCCTGACATTTGGAAAGGCGCGCTAGCGGCCGCAAAACAAATAGAGACGAAATATGGTGAAGAAAGCTTATGGCATGAAAGTGATTTCGAATGGGGCATGCTAAATGGAAAAGTTTCTGCATTAAGATGGTTGACAGGTGATGATTGGGACATGTTGGACACTTAGGGATAACATCGGGTATAATTCATTGCCTGTCAGTATGTTTGCTAATGAGTCAGCTGGAGCAAACTATAGGTGTTTCACGAAACATTACGAAGCAGGCTACAAGCCTGCTCCAGCGTGAATTGTATTCTGTATTCTATTATTCTGTATCCTGTATTCTCTTTTTGCTAAAATAAATTTTGTTCCATGTTCCTTGTCCCATGACCAAAACTCACACCCTCGTCGCTCTCGTAGAAAATAAAGCTGGCGTGCTAAATCGCATTGCGAGCCTTTTTCGGCGGCGGAGATTTAATATCGAAAGCCTCACTGTCGGACACTCGGAAAAAGAGGGATTGAGTCGAATGACAATCGTGGTAAATGAAGATACGAATGTCGATCAAGTTTTTCGGCAGATGTATAAAATCGTGGAGGTAATCAAAATCAAAAAGTTAAACGAGGAAAAAGCGATCATCCGCGACCTCGCGCTCGTGAAAATCAAACTCACTCCGCAAACTCATGCGAAAATCTTGAAAAACCTTAAACTTTTTGGAGGAAAAATAGTGAAGAAAAATTCTAAATATCTGATCGCAGAAATTTGTGGACAGCCGGAAAAAATCGAGAGCTTTCTTGATTTAGTGAAAGATTTTGGAATTCTCGAAATCGCGCGGACAGGAGCCACTGCCGTTTCGAGTTAATTCGAAATAGAGTAAAATCCTCCGGCTTTTAAATTTTTTAGAATGAAAAAAATCATCCTCGCAATTCTCGCGATTGGGATTCTCGGCGGAGGAGCTTTTATTGTGAAAATCGGAATTCTCGATCGTCCCGAAAATCCACAAGCTTTCGTGAATCAAGCTCTCGCGAATTATTTTGATATCGAATCGTCGAAATTCGAGAGCGTGGTAAATCTGAGCGTGACTAAAGTCGCAGACTTTGAAGGAAATTTGAATTTGGAAGTTTCCGGCAAAATCGCGAACGCGCGCGACTACCTCCCAAATCTCGATTATCGAATCGCTTTGAACGGCAAAGGCAGCGCGGCAGGACAAGAAGCCGCAATTTCCGCGAGCGGAGATTTGCGGATTTTGGATGAAATTTTTTACGGGAAATTGGGAAAAATCGAGCTAACCGGAATTCCGAATAAAGTGCTCGCTCTCATTGAATCTACAAACGCTTTTACGGAAAAATGGTACTCACTCTCGTTCAAAAAATTAAAGGAGACGAATCTGAAAATTGCTGAACTTTTCGAAGAACAGGAAAAACAGCAAGTTGCTATGCGTGAAAATTTGCAGAATTTTTTCGTGAATAACGATACTTTGATGGTGAAAAAACTGCCGTTTAGTTTTAGCAACAAGCAGAAAGTAGAAGTCGTTTTGAACCCCGATGTTTTGACTTCGGATACTTTTTTTGCGGAAATTGAAAGAGTGTTTACTTCGTCCTATCTCGACGGGATGGTGAATCCATTCGAAATGACAGAGGAAGAAAAAACGGAAGCGCGACGAGTAATTCGAGAAATCATGAAAAAAAGCAATCCGCAAATTCTGCTGCGAATCGGTAAAAAAGATGGCATTCTCTACGGCTACGATTTTGAGATGGATTTGAATCTCGCAGATATTGGAATCGGAGATTATCCAATAGGGAGGATAAAAATCACGGTAAACTCACAACTCACGGAAGTAAATCAACCACAACAAATCGTAATTCCAAAAAATGCGGAGGAAGTCGATCCATTTAATTTTATTCCCACTCCCCAAATCACAGAAGAGGAAAAAATGGTGGAAGAAAACGTAGAATCAGAGTAAGTTTCTAATTTATTTTTCCTAATCCCTTTCAAAATGAATAAAAAAATCATCCTCACTCTCGCCGTTTTCACGCTCATTTTCACGAGCGGCTGCGAAAAGAAAACTACTCCCGACCCGCAAGAACTTTTGCGGGAAACTTTCGAAAATGCTTTTTCGATTAATTCTGCAGCTTTCAGCGCGAACGGAAGCGTAAAAATTAAAGATATCGAAAATTCAAATGGCGAAATCAAATTCACTTTCGAGGGAAAAGGTGAGAATATTTTAAAATTTCCGCCGAAAATCGATTACATGATTGGCGTGGAATTCAATTTCCAAAATCCGGAAAAAGGAGACGGAGACGGTTCTGTAAAATTCTCAATCAAAATGCTCGAGGACTTAATTTTTGCGAAATTCGAACTCATCGAACTCGCCGGAAATCCTGAATTGGAAGCGGCAAAACCTTTCATTCAAATGCTTTCGGGAAAATGGTATAAATTTTCTCTCAAAGCTCTCGCAGGAGAAAATCCTGAATTCGAAGCAGCTTTTACACAACAACAAGAAAACCAGCAAAAATTCATCGAATTTTACAAAAAACTTTTAAGTGAGAACGATCTTCTTCTTGCAAAAAATCTGCGGGAAAATGGCGGGGATTTCGTGATTGAAGTGAAGCCGAATTTTGATCTCATTTTTTCCGAAAAATTTTTAGATGACATTCGCAACGACTTCTTCGAACTTGTCGAAGATATTGATAAAAATGCGATTGATCCGCCGGAATTTGACGATGAAATGCTCGCGAAACTTCCTGAAATCCGAGAAACTGTGAAAAAAGTTTGGCAGGCTGGCAATTTCGAAATTACGATGAAGATTGGCAAAGAAAATCGAATGGCTCACACTTCAACCGTAAGCGGAAATCTTGATCTCGCGGAGATTGTAAAACTTCTTCCTGAAGAAATGCAGGAGGAAGAAGTCAGTGGAAAAATTATTTTCGATTTCACTTCCGAATCTCGCGATTTTAATCAGCCGCAAAATATCACTCCGCCCAAAGATTTCATCGACTTCGATCCCGCGATGCTTTTGGGGGCGATGTCGTCGAGTTTTCCCGCCCCGGCAGAATTTGAAAACGCAGACCTTTTGCAAGAAATCCCACTTTCAAAAATTGGAGAATTCACTCCTCCAATTTTGGAAGAGAAAGATCCAATTATGGAAAATCAACCGGTAAGTCGACCCCGATAAACTTTCAAATTTTATTCTTAATTCTTAAAATTATGAAACTCTACCACGACAAAGATGCAGATACGCACATCTTGAAAAACAAAACGATCGCAGTAATCGGCTATGGTGCGCAAGGAAGAGCGCAAGCTCGGATGCTGCACGATTCAAAAGTTAATGTCATTGTCGGCGTACGAAAAAATGGTCCATCGGCAAAATTGGCAAAAAAAGATGGACTAAAAGTCGCGGAAATTTCAGATGCGGCAAAAAAAGCGGATATCATACACATTTTAATTCCCGATGAAGTGCAACGAGAGGTCTACGAAAAAGAGATTACAAAATTCGTGACAGCAGGCAAAACACTTTCTTTTTCGCACGGCTTTTCGATTGTGTTTAAAAGAATCAAACCGCCGCACGGCGTAAATATAATCATGGTCGCACCAAAATGTCCGGGCACGGAGGAACGGAAATGTTATCTCGAGGGATTCGGCGTGCCTGCGTTGATTTGCGTTGAAGAAAATGCGACTGGCGACGCGAAAAAAATCGCGCTCGCGATGGCGAAGGCGATGTTTTTCACGAAAGCGGGTGTGCTCGAAGGAACTTTCAGACAAGAGGCTTTCGAAGATTTGTTTGGCGAGCAGACGGTTTTATGCGGCGGAATGGCAGAGCTGATTAAGGCTGGTTTCGAAACACTCGTGGAAGCAGGTTATCCGCCCGAGTTGGCCTATTTTGAATGCTTGCACGAAACAAAGCTCATTATGGATTTGATTTACGAGGGTGGTATTGCACGAATGTACGAAGTTGTTTCGAATACTGCCGAGTGGGGCGGACGAACTGTCGGTCCGAAAATTATCGACAAAAGCGTAAAACAACGGATGAAAGCCGCGCTGAAAGATGTCGAGAGCGGAAAATTCGCGCGCGGTTGGATGAAAGAATATGCAAGCGGAATGAAGCAAATGAAAAAACTCCGCGCAGAAGAAAAGAAACATCCGATTGAAAAAGTCGGCTCGAAAATTCGGAAGTTGTTTGAGAAATAGAAACGAGTTTTCGAAACATATCTCGTTCTTCAAAATTAACACGAAAAACCCTCGTGAAATCGGAGACTTTTTATTTCCGCCGAAAACGAGTGAATCCACCCATCGGCAGAATCTCCTTCACGCCTGCTTTTTGAAAAGCATCGCAGAGCAAATTCATCCCGATCGAATCGGAAGCGATGTGCCCAGCAATAACTACATTGATGTGGTGCTTTTCTGCCTCCTTCCGCGCTTCCGGTTTCATGTGCATCGCAATCTCAGTGCCAATACCCGCGTGTTTCATCGACTCGTAAACCTCGGGCGAACCCGAAGTTCCACCGGTAAATCCGGTGACAACAATTTTTCCCGTTCTCGATTTCTTCGAACCGACAAACGCAATCGGAGAAACTCCCCGCTTCGCGCTATCGCGATATTCCGGCTCGTTCAGTAAAACATCGATCACTTCCCCCACCACCCTCGGCTTCTTTTTTTGGATTAATTTTTCGACGAAACGGTACGCGAGATTATCGGCAGCAGTATGGATGCACGCGTACGGAATCCGAAGAATCCGCGCGATGTCGATATTTTTTTGATGATTAATCGGATGAATCCCGCGAACAACCCTCGCGACTTCTTTATCCATCAGCTTCTCGATAATGTTGATCGGCACCCCCGCCTGCGAATATAAATCTTCTTGAAGTTTCATCACCGCATCCAGCCGTGCAAGGGCAATTCCTTCCGGATGATGAGAAAGCGCGAGGTCAATTTTTTCGCCGGATCGATTCAATTCATGGACGAGCAGCAGCTCACTTGATTCGAAGTCAATCCCTACCGCAATTTTTTTGACTTCTGAATTCGGATTTCCGAAAAGAATGCGCGTGTCAGAGTACGGATTCTTCAATCGTTCGGAATCGAAAAACTCCCGCTTTTTTTTTTCCAGTTTCTCAAAAACCTTTTTTTCGTCCGCAAGAAAACGGGTGATTTCATTTTTCGGGCGAGGATCGTTTTCGATACCTTTTTGAACCGCTAGTTCGTAAATTTTTTGAAGCTTCATGCTAGTGATTTTACACGAAAAAAATTTTCGAGGAAGCCGTTTGTATCGAATTATTCTGCTCTTAATCTTCTCTTCCAACCTCGCGGTTTAGAACCTTCTCTCTGCACGGTCACCATCTCTACCAAATCTCGAATGTTATTCACATTCGAATTCAAACGAAAAACTTCCTTCACGGTTGAGGTCGAAATAATAGCTCCGTTTTCTGCGAAAAAATAAGGTTCGCCGTTCAAATACGCGATTGGAAAATTACCTTCTTCCTTCATTATTTTAAATTTTAAGATTAAAAAAATTAATGTGAAATTGTAGCGTTCATTCTATGTTTTTCAAAATGATCCACATCAACAAACTGAAGTATCCAACGAGAGTTTTATACCCTCAACTGTTCAACAATAACATTATTCACTTGGCGGAATCGCAAAATAATTCGTGAGCAATTCTTCCGCGATTTTTTGAAAAACGGGAGCCGCCACACTCGCCCCCCATTCAGAAACGCGCGGTCGATCAATTTTTACAAGCAAAACGAATTTCGGATTAGTCGCCGGCGCATATCCACCGAAAGCCGTAATCGTGGTACCAAGTTCACTCAAAGCTTTCCCGCGAAGATAAGTTTGCGATGTCCCGGTTTTACCTGCGATGAAATAGCCATCAACTCCTCCTGGTGCTGCAAAACCGTTTTTGACCGAACTCACGAGCATCTGCGTAATCGCGCGCGAAGTTTCGGCATCAATCACCCGCCGAATCGTTTCCGGTTCAGTTTTGATCCGCCGACCGTCTGACAGAATTTCTTCATCCACAATGAAAGGCTTCATCAGCAAACCACCGTTAGCGAGCGCAGAATACGCCGCCGCCATTTGAAATAGATTAACAGTCAATCCCTGCCCGAAAGCTTTCGTGACGAGCTCCGACTTGCTCCATTTCGTATAATTTTCAATCAAACCAGCATCCTCCCCTTCGAATTCCACTTCCGAACGCTCACCGAATCCGAACTTTCGGAGATAGTCATAGAAAGTCGCACGACCTAATTTTTGAGCAACGAAAGTCATACCAATATTCGAGGAATGCTCGATCACCTCCGTCATCGTCTCCTGCCCATGATATTTGCCTTGCGCGTTTTTGATCACAATCGGTTTACCTGTGCGATAATTAACTTCATCTAGTTCTACCGGCCCGTTGTACGACGAACGGGTAAGCGGAGTCACCTCGCCGGAATCAAGTGCTGCCGCCATCACAATCGATTTAAAAACGGAACCCGGCTCGTACGGATCGGTAGCAGCTTTCAGTGTGAAAACTCCCTCGCCGAGCCGATTCGCGTAGATCGATTTATAAAATTCCTTCCCATCCCGATATTCGGTGAAAACCGGAAAACGGTAACCCGCGCGGATCACATATTCGACTCCCCACTCAGTGTAAGTTTTTTCGCCTGCGGAAGTTTCCCACCATTTTTCAATATCTTCATGAACATTACCATCCGCATCCACCCACTTTTTAGTTTTTTCTTTTTGAGCTAAATCCTCGATCGTGTAGACCTCACCATACATGTTCGGATCAAAAGTCGGAGAATGCGCCAGCGCAAGAATTGCGCCAGTATGTGGATCCATCACAATCGCCTGCCCAGAATCTGCGCGCTGAAATTCGACGGCGCGCGTGAGCTCCCGTTCGACGATTTCTTGAATCGCGCGATCAATCGTGAGCACAAGCGAATCGCCGTCTTTTGCATTGTTAATCAAAACATCCCCCGCCGTAATCTGCCGATTGAATGGATCGACTTGCGTTTTTCGCAAACCGTCTTTACCGGCAATTTTTTTATCTAATCCTCCTTCAATTCCATAAACCCCTTTTTCATCGTGATCGAGAAAACCGATAACTTGCGCCGCAAGTGCCGCCTCTGGATACACCCGCCGATATTCGGGAATTGCGCCAATCCCGCGAATACCAAGCGCAAGAATTTCATCGCGAATCGACGGAGCCACCCGCGCCGCCAACCGAATGTAGCGGACTTTTTTACGAAACATCAGCGGATAAATCTCGCTGTAATCACTCTCTAGAATCGTGGCAAGTTTCGTGGCGACATCTTCGGGATTATTAATCAAAGTCGGATTAATTGTGAGAATCCCCCCTTCTGCGACCACTCCCGGTAGATGCGCGTCGGCAACGAGTTTCAGCTCCTCTTCTGAAATATTGTGAAGCTCTCGCCGCACCACATTTTTGGTAGCAAGCTGCGTGATTAATTTATTTTTAGATTCTTCTCTCAGATTCGTTTCGACCTTCATCTCTTTTTCAATTTCATTCTCCTCTAAATTTTCCGCAACTTCCCCGACTACTGATTGCTGAATGATGAATGCTGAATGCTGCGGAAGCAGCAACGGCAACAACATCTCTG
>JAGLJE010000019.1 GCA_023142645.1 Candidatus Altimarinota bacterium
CAGCAACCGAATTTGGTACGCTACCGATTTTCGGGTATTGATTTTTGCGCTTGGAAATGCTAAAATGAAAGGATTTAAAAACTAAAAATGCTTAAAAATAAAAATATAAAAAATCGGAGCACTGCGGATCTTATCATCCGCCACACAGAAAAGCATCTCGTGAGACGACCACACCTCCGCCTGTTATCACAATTCTCGCGTTTTACGGGAACTGTGATTTTCGCGCTAGCAGGAGTGAGTGTAATGCTAACTGCTTTTTATATTGTAAATTACATGGACCCAGCCTTCACAGCAGAAAATGCTACTAATTATGCAGCCCAAAGAGCTTTTTATACCGGTGAGGAACAATTGCATGCAGCTGCTTCTTCTGAATTTACCCACATACAAATGAAGATACATGAAGCTGCAATTGCCGCAAAACTTTCCCGAGTACTGAATACGATTGGTTTTGTGTTAATTGCTCTCATACTTTGGTATCTACATCGCAAACACGGAATCTTCGGTCATAACCGTGCTGGTTTCACGATCCGGAAAATTCGATAAATTTGATAGATTGAAAATTTGGAAATGCAAAAAATCCTGCTTCACTATAAGGCAGGATTTTTTGTTTTTAGAAGATTTTTGATAAACGAATAATTCTCGTATTATTTATTTTTTTACTTTATAAATTTTTGCCAACCTTTTTTATCTCCATATCTCAAAAACTTCTTGTAATGAATCGGTTCAATAAAACCTTTCATCTTTTTGTGGCGAATTCCACACCAGTAAGTTTCGGAGGCGGCGGCACCCGCCACCCAATAATTTACCAAACCGTTTACATAACCGCAGTAAGCACAGCCGATTTTTTCAAAATGGTTTAGATACTTCAATTTATGACGATCGATACGAATGTATTTTTGCCGCGAAATGCACTTTATTCCATAAAGCGGAAAACAAATCCGATGATGAAACTCCCATAAAAAATCTATCAAAAAACAAATGGCGAAATAATAAACATAATCACAATTGCAAGCAGGTTTCGCGGCTTTAAAAAAGGATGCATTTGTTTATTTTTAATTTTAATCAAACTTTTTCGTAACAAGAAGTTTCACTTGTTGGAAAGTAACTCCTGCTCTACTTTCCTTCATTTAGTTTTTTCAAATTCCACTTTTGCAGTACTCTTTCACTTTCTACCATTTACCGTCTGTCTTCCACCCTCTACTTTCCACCTTCCAAATTTGGTGCTGGGGAGAGGACTCGAACCTCCACGCCTTGCGGCACCGGTTCCTAAAACCGGCGTGTCTACCATTTCACCACCCCAGCGCGTTTGAATTTTATCACGCATTTTCGACTAATTGCGCGGTTATGATTAATCTTTTTAGCGCAGTACCGAGCGGAGTGCAGGTCATCAAAGTCAAACGTGAATCATTCGAATCGTTCAAAACGTCCGTTTCGGTCGGCGACACTTCGTATTTCTCGGTCACGCGATAAATGAACTTCTGCTGATTCTGCCACACTTCGATTCGCTCCCCGATTTCGATTTGCGGCAGCAACGCAAACACATCTTTATATTTCCCCGACAACAGCGGATAGTAGCTCGAATGACCGGTAATGAAAGCGTTTCCGTACTCTCCCGGCTTCGCCGTCCCCGGAAAATTCACCACCCCGAAACGGAGTGCCTCCTGCACTTGCTCTTCAATTTCATCCCAACTCGCTAGATTGATATCTGCATTTGCCGCAGTAAGAATTGGCGCGTGAATTTTCAGACGAGGAATAATCAGACGGTTGTCGGGCGGAGAAATTTCAGCGAATAGTGCGGGTAACTCGAATCTTTTTACAATTTCCGGTTTTATTTTTTTCGTTTTGATTTTGTCCAATTTTGTCGCCACTTGGTTTACCTTTATTTCCGTAATTTCGCTCGCGTGGAGGTTCGCAAACCAAAAATTCGCTTGTTTCGAGTATGCGCCGAAATTCATTCCTACGAAAGTTATCGCAAAAATTACCGCCGCCGTAATCCCGAATTTTATTCCTTCACTGAAACCGCGCCGGCTACGCGATTCGAAAATCTTCCGACGAACCGTCGCCTCCGCGCAAAGCAACTCACGATGATATTCCTCCGCTTTCTCTCGGGTGAGTTCGGGGTTTTGGGTTTGTGTTTGCAATTTTGGTTTCCCTTCATTTTAACAAAAAAAAACTTGTTTTTCAAGCATTCTCCCTACAATTTGTTTCTCTGTAATCATGCCTTCACCTCTCCTGTTTCCAAATTCACACCATTCGCCGCCGCGCGAACTTTTTTGTCCAAAGTTTCAAAAAGTTTCGCATCTGCCAACAACGCCGTGCGGGCTTTTTCCATCCCTTGATGTTTCTGTCCCTCGATTTCATAAAAAGCCCCCGCCTTCCCGATAACTCCCAGCTTCACGCCAGTCGAAACCAAATCCGAAGCTTTATCGATACCTACATTATAACGAATCTCGAATTCGGCTTGCCGGAACGGCGGCGCGACTTTATTTTTCACGACTTTTACGCGCGTCGCATTTCCAATCGTTTGTTTTGTATCCCCAACGCCTGTGTCGATTCTACCGATTCGACGAATGTCGAGACGAACGGAAGCGTAAAATTTCAGTGCGTTTCCGCCGGTCGTC
>JAGLJE010000002.1 GCA_023142645.1 Candidatus Altimarinota bacterium
CAGCTCGCGGAATACCTCGTACTCCTCGCGGAAAAAGGTGAGACCGCAGATGAAATCGCGGGCAGCGCAGAGGTGATGCGCAAACACGCGGTGAAAATCACGCCCAATCGCGAACCCCTCGTGGATGTTTGCGGAACAGGAGGAGATCAAAGCGGCACTTTTAATATTTCGACAACCGTCGCGTTCGTCGTGGCAGGCGCGGGAGTGGCGGTAGCAAAACACGGCAATCGTTCGGTAAGTTCGAATTCTGGAAGCGCGTGCGTTTTGACCGCTCTCGGAGTGAAAATTGATCTCCCGCCGAAAAAAGTGGAGCAGTCGATTGAAGAGGTGGGAATCGGATTTATTTATGCCCCAAATTTCCATCCTGCGATGCGCCACGCCGCCCCTATTCGGCAACAGTTGAAGCGACGCACGATTTTCAATCTCCTCGGTCCCCTCACGAATCCAGCGAATGCAAAACATCAACTCATCGGCGTTTTTTCAGAAGAGCTTGTGACAAAAGTCGCAGAGGTTTTGCAAAAAATGAATCATACACATGCGATTGTCGTTCATGGCGCCGGTCTCGATGAGCTCACGATTACCGGCGAAGAAAACACCGCTTCCGAACTGAAAAATGGAGATGTGAAATACCTTAAAATTGATCCTGCCGCTCTCGGGATTCCTATCACAAAATCGGAAGAGATTGCGGGGAAAGATGCAGAACACAACGCCACAATCACGCGCGCAGTGCTCAGCGGTACAACGGGAGCACCGCGGAATATAGTGATTTTGAACGCGGCAGCGGCACTGAAAGCTGCCGACAAGATTGACTCCATCGAGGCGGGAATTAAACTAGCGAAAGAGTCGATTGATTCGGGAGCAGCGGAGAAGAAGCTCGACGAGTTGATTAAATTCAGCCAGCAAACATGAATTTTTTAATTTAATTTTTTAAAAATGAACAACGACTCCAAAAAAGTGGTGGTGAACGATGCTTGCATCGGCTGCGGAATTTGTGCGACAATCGCGTCCGAAGTTTTTGAAATGAACTCGGAAACGAATAAAAGCGAAGTACGAAAGGATGCGGATTTTTCAGAGGAGAATCTTGCAAAAGCGAAGGCAGGAGCAGAAGCGTGTCCTGTAGGAGCGATTAAAATTGAATAGAAAAATTGACAAAAAACTTGCAGGAAATAAAACTACTGTCATTTTTTGGGTTGAAAAATTTTTTTGAAATCCCGCAAACGCAAGAATTAATTTCTCAAACGCTCGCAAATTTGGACGAAATTTCCCGCGAACATTCTAAACGCGTCGCTACAACCGCACGCGATTTTGGCAAAGCAGTTGATTTCAAAAATCTCGATGAACTTGAAATCGCTGCACAACTTCATGATATCGGAAAATCCAGCTTCCGCGAAGAAATTTTAATAAAACCCAATCTCTCACTAAACGAAAAAGTTATCTTTCAAATGCACTCCGTCATCGGCGCAAAAATTGTCGAAATTCTCGGATTGCCAGAAAAAATTTCTAAAATAGTTCGCGCCATTCATGAAAATCCCGATGGCAGCGGCTACCCCGACAGATTGCGCGGCAAGGAGATTCTATTCGAAGCGCAAATCATAGGAATCGCCGACGCGTTCGATGCAATGACAAATGATCGCGGTTACAATAATGTAAAACCCTATGCGAAAGCGATGGCAGAATTGGAAAAAGGAAGTGGTAGTAAATTTAACGGAGAGTTGGTAAAAGTTTTTCGGGAAAAAATTGTCAATAACTTTTAGCAACCACCTGACTTCGTCGAAAACCTTTTTGCTAAACTCCTCCAGTGAAGTCCGAGAATATTTTAGCGAATTTGAATTCTGCGCAACAAGAAGCGGTACGAACCACAACAGGCGCGCTTCTCGTCATGGCGGGGGCAGGCAGCGGAAAGACCCGCGCACTCACCCACCGCATCGCTTTTTTGATCGCGAATGGAGTCTCGCCGTACAGGATTCTCGCAGTAACTTTTACGAATAAAGCCGCAGAAGAGATAAAATCGCGGGTTCGGGAAATGCTCGGCAAAGAGATTTCAATGCCAACGGTCGGGACTTTTCACTCGGTTTGCGTGCAAATTTTGCGGCGAGAAATTCACAACATCGGAAGAGATAATAATTTTTTGATTTACGATGCCACTGATCAAAAACTTTTAATGAAGCGAATTTTCAAGGAACAGAGAATCGAAGAAAAAGAATTTAATCCTCGCGCGATTCTCGCAGCAATTTCGAGCGCGAAATCAAGAATGATTCAGCCGGAAAAATTTTTCGTAAACTCTGTTTTTGCGGAAAAAGTAGCAGGGCTATACCCGATTTACGAGAAGAAACTTGCGAAATCAAGCGCGCTTGACTTCGATGATTTACTATTAAAAATAGTAGAGCTTTTTGAAAAACATCCTAAAATCCTCGAGAAATATCAGGAAAAATGGCACTTCATATCTGTAGATGAATATCAGGATACGAATCTCGCGCAGGCTCGCATCACAAATCTACTCGCGGAAAAATACCGAAATTTGTGTGTGATCGGCGATCCCGACCAGTCAATTTACAGTTGGCGGGGAGCAGAAATTTCGAATATTCGCGACTTCAAAAAAAAATATCCGGAAACGAAAATCATAAAACTTGAACAAAATTATCGATCGACACCGACAATCTTGGAAGCGGCGAACGCTGTGATTTCGAAAAACAAGGGGCGTGATGAAAAGAAACTTTGGAGTAAAAAAAAAGAGGGCGAAAAAATTTATTTGCTGGAATTGAATGACGAACGAGAGGAGGCGGAATTCATTGCCGCGGAAATCGAACGCAAAATTCGGGAAGCGAATCTTTTTTATCGTGACTGCGTGGTGTTGTATCGAACGAACGCGCAATCACGCGTGATCGAAGAAGTTTTCTTGAAGCACGGAATCCCCCATCGAATTATCGGCGGAGTGAAATTTTACGCAAGGAAAGAAATTAAAGATGTTTTGAGTTATTTGAGAATCATCCAAAATCCGCGCGATGATTTAAGTTTGCTGAGAATTTTGAATGTTCCCTCGCGAAAAATCGGACTACGAACAGTTGAAGTTCTGCAAAATTTGGCAAACTCTCACAGCTACGGAATTTGGGACGCGCTAAAAAATTGTGAACAAACAGAAATTCCCACGACTAAACAACTTGTTTTGAAAGATTTCGTGAGACTGATCGAGAGTTTACGAAAACTGAACCAAACCCAAACCGCCTCACAAATTATCAAACATTTGCTCGCGCGAGTGAAGCTGAAAGAGTGGTGGATGCAGGACGGCGAGACGGAAGGAGAGACGAGATTCGAAAATGTGATGGAATTGATTTCGGTCGCGAGCAAGTATGATGCTCTCGAAGGTGGTATTTCACTCGCAACTTTTATCGAAGAAGTTGCGCTTCTCACGGACGCGGATCAGATCGAGGAAAAAGAAAATGCAGTTCTTTTGATGAGCCTTCACGCAGCGAAAGGCTTGGAGTTTCCGGTCGTTTTCATCGCGGGACTCGAACAGAATATTTTTCCGCACTCGAGAACTCTACTTGATATGAAACAACTCGAAGAGGAGCGGAGACTTTTTTATGTCGGAATCACGCGTGCGATGGAATCACTTTTCCTCCTTCGCGCAAGGCAGCGGATGTTTTTCGGGGAAACGCAGATGAATGCACCGTCAGAATTTTTGAACGACATTCCCTTAAATCTGCTCGCAGAAGAATCAAAAAGAGAGCTGAAACGACGGGGCTTCGGAGAAAAAATGTTGCCGGACGAGAATCAACCCGAAGGGTTGGTTACTGAATTCGAAGAAGGAGATCGTGTTCACCATCCTGTTTTTGGAGAAGGTGTGGTTTTAAAAATCGTAGGAGGAGTAATCAATGTGCACTTTCCTGCCGGAGTGAAAAAGCTGGCGATTTCGATCGCGCCGTTGCGGAAAATTTAGGGTTTTGGTTTTGAGGATGAATTTTGAATTGAGTTTTTTGACTTTTCAATTAGTTGACTAGTCATCTTTTTAAATTTTGGAATTTTACAAAATTCAGCCAAGCCTTCAATTAAAAACTTGTGGTATCTTGCAATATATCTGTCGTCTTCAGCCGCTGAACTAATACTTTCTTCAACATCTTCTATGAACTCTTTGAAATTAATAGTAGCGGCAAAATTTGAATATTTTTCCCAAAAATTATATTCTGCTAAAGCATAATGTCTCCAAGCGAAAAACTTCAGCAATAAATTGTCGATAAGAATAGAGCTTAAATAAGATTCGTATTTAATCATTACTGCCTGTTTATCAAACTCCTTTTTAAAACCAGCCGCTTGCTCTCTGCCAGATTGCAAAAAGCTTTCTGCGTCTTTTCTTAATCCTTCTATCTCAACGGTTTGCTCCTCTGTCTTTTTATTTTGAAATAAAAGGCTGTTCTTAATTTCATCTATTCCTCCTTCTTGTTTTTCTATTCTATCCTCATGAGAATCTAAATCCTTTTTTAAATTTCCTAACTCTTTTCTCTCTTTTCTAATCTGAAAATTTGCAAGTAAAGTTGGAATTCCAATTATTGCAAATAAAATACCGAGAGAAATTGTTAAATAATCAAAATTCTTGTCGGCCAAATCCAAAACCGCTTCATTTAATTTTTCCCACAACTCACCTTTGTCTGCCAACGATTGAAGCATTTTTTCTAAATCTTGGTAGATCGTTTCAATAAAGTTAGAAGAATTGATTTTAGCATTTTAAAAAACACTCCACTAAAATCGTTCTCACTTGGGCGAGTGGTGGAATGGTAGACACGTACGCTTCAGAAGCGTATGAGCGCAAACTCGTGGAGGTTCAAATCCTCTCTCGCCCACCAAATTTAGATTTAGAATTGTTATTTCCGCAACCTTTCCAAAACCTCCTCTAATTCTTTTGGCAGTTTACTTTCAAATTCCATTTTCTTCCCTGTTTTTGGATGCGTGAATTTCAATTTCCACGCATGGAGAAAAAGCCGCGGCACATCAATTCCCGTTTTTTTATATCCGTAAACCGCATCCCCCACCACCGGATGCCGAATGGAATTGAAATGCACGCGAATTTGATGTGTTCTGCCCGTCAAAATTTTCACCTCTAGCAGACTCGCGTTTTGGAATTCTTCAACCACTTCGAATTCGGTAATTGCCTCACGAGAATTCGGCGAGATGGAAATCTTTCTCCGCGTATGATTTTTCGAATCTCTTCCAATCGGAGCTTCGATACGTCCTCGTTTGTTTTTTAATTTGCCGACAACAAGCGCGAGATATTTTTTTTTAATTTCCCGCTCTGCGAATTGTTTTGAAAGCAATTTCTTCGCCTCTTCTGTTTTCGCTACTACCATCACTCCCGAAGTTTCTTTATCGAGACGGTGAACTAAACCAGCACGATTTTTTTCTCCCGGTAGATTTTTATGGTGAAAAAGAAGGGCATTAACGAGCGTGCCCGAAACATTCCCACCATGATCGGTGGGGTGAGAAATCATCCCGCTCGGCTTTTCGATTATGAGAATTTCGGCATCTTCGTAAAGAATCAAGAGCGGAATGTTTTCCGACAAAATTTTAAGTTCACGAAGCGGCTGCACTTTCACCTCGACAAAATCTCCCGTGGAAACTTTCATGGCAGGTTTCGCCAGTTTTGAATTCACGAACAACTTACATTTCGTAAGAAAACTCCGCGAATATTGCGGTAATTCACGCGCGAGAAATTTATCGAGACGAAGCTCCTCCGCATCTTCGGGAAGACGGAAATGAAAATAGGCCACTCAAGTTTTAATTCGATAATGATTTCGCACTGATTCTTCCGTACCAAAAGCAATCTCTTCTTTACTACATTTCGGACAACGAAAAGTAAATTTCTTTTTTGTTTGTTTCGCATCAACCAACTCCTCGCATTTTTTACAATAAAAAACGAGCTTCGCGGAGGGAACTTTCTCCTCGTCTTTCGGAATCGGCGTGATCGTTCGCAAATCTGAAGCCATTTTCAAGTTTAGGAAACTGCTAACTACAAGCTCTAGCTACCAACTGTTTAAATATCAAGCTGCATCCGAGCATCTTCTTTTTCTTTTTCTTGTGAATCCTCGCGGAGGTCGAGATGATGCGGAGAGTGCTGGGTACGCGAACGAGGAAGATGCGCAAGTGGCTCTGCATGAGCAGAAGAGGAAATGTGTTCTTCATTTTTGAGGAGATAGCCCCCGACGAAAACGAGAGCTGTCCCGATCAACGCGAGATGGATACCAAGTCGTAAATCATAACTCGCGGCACGCGTAATCGAAGTGGCATGCATGATTGTCAAAACGAAAAGAAGCAATGCCGCTTCCCCGCCGAAAAAAATCAGCATTCCACTTTCTTTCCATCCGCTTCGTGGCAGCCGAATTCCGAGCAGTGGCAGTCCCACCACCGTGAGAGAAGCAAACATAAAAGCGAAAGTGATGATCCCAATAATCATATTTTGATCTCCGAATCCATTGAAAGAATGCTCTGTCCCGAGCACCACAGTGCCAATCGTGTGCCACGGCATCAGTACAGCAAACATCGCAAGCAAACTTCCCGCGAGTGCAAGTTGTCTCGATCGAGGAAGACTTTTGATTGCGTGTGAAACTTTTTTCATCGAGGAAAAGGTTAGCAAACCCCGCTTCATCCTTCAATCAAACTTTTTATTTGCTTTTTGAGCTAATTTTTTGCACAATCTCCAGGATTAAATACCACCAAAATGGTTGCCCGAGAAAAAGCCATCTCGTACAAAAATCTGAAGTGGTTCGATTTCGCAAATCCAGATAAAAAAACGATGGATTTTCTTGAGAGAAAATTTGAATTCCATCCGCTTGATTTGGATGATTGTCTGACAGAAATTCAGCGACCAAAAATTGACGAGTATGCGAATTATCTTTTTATCGTGTTGCATTTTCCGATGTGGAATCAAAAAACTCGGCGGGTGATGACAGAAGAGGTGAAAGTTTTCATCGGACAAAATTTCGTAATCACGCTTCACAGCGGCATACTGCCACCGCTTGAAAAAATTCGGGAGAATTGTCGAAAAAAATCCGAACGGAAAAAACATCTCGGAAGAGGTAGTGGATATTTTTTGTATGAAATCACGAGCGAGCTTTTTGATTATTGCTTTCCAATTCTCGATAAATTATCGGAAACTGCCACGAAACTCGAAAGCGATGTTTTTGACGAAGAAGGCACGCGCGATTTATTGAAAGATATCATGCTACTGAAAAAAAACATCATCACTTTCCGCCGAATTCTCCAACCGGAGCGACCGGTGATTTCCGCGCTCGAACACAAAAATAAGAAGTTTTTACCGGAAACGCTCGAGGTTTATTTCGACGACGTGGTGGACAAAATCGAAAAGCAGTGGAGTTCACTAGATTCGCTAAAAGAGGTAGCGGAAACTTTGCAGGATGCGAATGAAAGTTTGATCTCGCACCGCAGCGGCGAAACGATTAAAGTTCTCACAATTTTTTCGGTGATCATGCTGCCGCTCACTTTGATTTCAGGAATCTTCGGAATGAATGTAGAGCTACCACTTCAGGAAAATACCGATACTTTTTTCGGAATCGCGGGAGTGATGCTAGTAACCGCAGCAGTAATGTTCGTTTATTTTCGATGGAAGAAATGGTGGTGAACCAGCAATCAGTAAAACAAAAAAGCTCTCCATTCGTTGCGTGGAGAAAAACTTTTTTGCAACCTAAAATTTACTACGAATGGATTTTAACTTTTTTTGAAAGCTTGTCAAATTCCTCAGGAAAGTAAAATTGTTCAAGTCGTGGATTGAGGAGGAATTGAAAGTTAAACTTCTCTCAACTTTTTGAATCGATGTTTTCTGAAAACAACTTCCATCTCGTCGGAATCGGCGGAATTGGAATGAGTGGACTCGCACGCATCCTTCGTGATAATAGAAAAGAAGTGAGCGGATCGGACGCGGAAGATTCACCCATCACTGAGAAACTTCGCGAGGAAGGATTTAAAATTTCCACCCCGCAGAATTCTAAAAATCTTCCGGCAAATTCCGAAGTCGTTATTCATACCCTCGCAGCAAATTCCGCAAATTCGGAAATTATTGCGGCAAAAAAACGAGGATTGAAAATCCTTTCGTATCCCGCGGCTCTCGGCGAGATTACAAAAAATAAAAAACTCATCGCGATTGCCGGCACGCATGGCAAAACGACGACGACAGGGCTGATAATTTCGGCGTGTCTGAATTCCGGCAAGGATATTTCTTGTCTTGTCGGCGCAAATTTGAAGGAGCTCGGGAATAAAAATGCACGCGTCGGAAATTCGGAGTGGTTCGTTCTCGAAGCATGTGAATACCGCCGCGCGTTTTTGAATCTACAACCACGAATTCTAGCAGTCACGAATATCGAAGCCGAGCATCTCGATTTTTACAAAAATTTGTCAGATTACGAGTCGGCGTTCGTAGAATTGGCGAAAAAACTGCCTACGAATGGAATCCTCATCGCCGATTCCCGCGAGCCGAATCTCGAAAAGACCATCGCGATCGCACCTCATTTTTTCGATGCAAAAAATGTACTTCCGGATTTTTCTCTCAAAATTTCGGGTGAGATGAATCGCCGAAATGCCCGACTTGCATTCGTCCTCGCCGAGCTGTTGAATTTAGATTCTAAAAAAGCTCACGCGGGAATCGAAAATTTCGCTGGTGCGGAACGGCGAATGGAATTTCGCGGAGAGTTTCACTGCGCGAAAATTTACGATGATTACGCGCATCATCCTACCGAAATTCAAGCAACGCTCGCCGCCACGCGCGAAGAATTTCCAGATTCGCGAATTGTGATGATTTATCAGCAACACCAAGTTTCCCGCGCACGAGAAATGCTCCGCGAACTCGGCGAAAGTTTTTTCGATGCGGATATCGTTGTGATTCCGAATATTTACGAGGTGCGAGATAAGATGAATTTGAAAAATAAAATTTCAGGAAATGATCTCGCAGCAGAGATTCGAAAAAACGGAAAGGAAGTTTTTTTTACGGAAAATTTCGAAAAAACAACCATATGGCTCCGCGAAAATTTGCGAAAAAACGACATCGCCATCATAGCGGGAGCGGGGGATGTCTGGAAAATCACGGAAAAACTGCTCGTTTAACTTCCGAATATTTTGAAAATTGAAAACTAACTCGCCGCAACCACAGCAACTACCGTTTTTCGTTTCTTCCGTGCATCGAATTTCAAAATTCTCCGTTCACCAAATTTCACTTTTCCGTCTACCGCCGCATGCAGTGTGAAATCTTTGCCTGCGTACACATTCTCACCCGGCTCGAATTTCATACCCTTTTGTCTCACGATCACATTTCCCGAGCGCACTCTCTCGCCACCGAATTTTTTCACGCCAAGGTATTTCGGTTTGCTATCACGAATATTTTGGGTACTGCCACCCGCTTTTTTGTGAGCCATTTTGAAAATTAAAGTGCGCGAATCTTATGGAAAATCCAGAGATTTTGCAAACTTGAATTTAGAGGTATTGATTTTTAGACTTAGAAATGCTAAAATGAGAAGATTTAAAAACTAAAAATGCTTAAAAATAAAAATATAAAAAATCGAAGCACCGCGGATCTCATCATCCGCCACACAGAAAAGCATC
>JAGLJE010000020.1 GCA_023142645.1 Candidatus Altimarinota bacterium
TTTTTGCGGATAATGAGGCATACCCAGAGGCTTCCCTCGTTACTTATCCAGCTGGTATAGTGGAGCAGGCACTAGTTGCTAAGGGTTATTTAAAGAGTGTTTTAGAGGATGCGGTTAATACTAATGGTTATATTTATGTTTACTGCGCTGCGGATCGTAACGGGGTACCGGAGATGGCTTATGCTTTGTATGCTCGAATGGAGTCTCATACGCAATCCCTTCGTACTTTTGTGGTGGGTGAAGCTCCGATTATAGATTTAACCCTTGCCAGTGATACGGTTTTGCCAGTTGCAGGTGCAGATACCGCTGTTTACACGAACAGTGTTTGCGTGGTGTTTTAAGATTTGATTTGTTAAATTTAATTTGAAAAGGGGTGGAGTTTCCATCCCTTTTTGTTTGCAGTAGTCTTGAATCATGATTCACTTGATTTTGAGATTAGCAGGATTTTTTTCTTCGCACTCATAAAAATCTCGGCAAATGATTTAATTAATGCAAAATTTACTTGATTCTTTTCTTTACGCGTATTCTGAATTTTTCAGCAGGTGCTTTCCATCTTGCAATCAAGATCATCCGTAAATCAAGAAAATCAGGATTCAGACAAAAAAGGAATTGGTAGAAATTGTCTTCACGGTGAATCATCATGACTTTTCATCATTTCATTTATCACAAGGAAGGAGATCATGAGGGCGGTGAACTGAGTGAAGATTTGCTGAAGCACAATCAAGTGATTAAATTTTTTGAATTGATAAGTCGTTAGATAATGATTTAGGCGAAGAGGATTCCGTTACCCTTTCCATCGACAAAAATCTTCTCACCTGGACGGGGCGAGCAGAGTACACGACCATCGCTCGCTTCAATGCGAGTGTGACCTTTTCGCCGATAGACGACTTGATGTTCATCCATCCATTTTCGCGGCGCGATTTTAAAAATACGTAACAATTTTTAAATTAAAAATTACCCAAAAAGAGGAGCGAACAGCAGCCCAATCCAGCTTTTTTTATGATGTTTAGTTTTCCAAACTTCGCTTTCTTCATTCACAATCTGACAATACGGGCAACGTTCCTGTTTCGTGGAGATGGCTTTCCCGCATTCTAGACAATTGATAATCATGAAGGTTGGAGCATTTGACTATCGAGAAATTTCTCGATGTCGCTCTCCCTGATTCGATATACCCTTCCGATCCGTGCACTCCGAAGTTTCCCTTGTTTGATGTAATTCAAGATAGTGAAAGGATGTAGTTGCAACATTTCACCAACTTGATCGGGAGTGAGGAGTCGATCTTGCATGAGTTGCATGTTGTTCATTAGAGGAACTGAATTCTATTCAATTCCACACAACTTAGCAAGATTTAATTAAAGGTAATTAAACTGGGAGAAACTAGATATAGTATATTCAATCTAAGTTTGTTTTTCAATATTTTAGTCAAGTTAATTTAAAAACACCCAATTTAATCAAATCTAATTCAATTTAATTAAAGCTTAGGTGCTTTCTAATGAATCGAAATGGTGTAATCAAATTTTGTTCAACCCCAAGATATTGTAGCACAAAATGACTTGAAAGAAATAGTTTTATCATTTTTAAATAAAATTGAGATGAAGTGAAAAGGATCGAGACTATTTCAAAAAAGTTAAAAACACTTGAAGTGAGCGGAAGATGTTTAAAAACAAGAAGTTTAAGAAAAGTGAGTTTTGGGCAAGTTTTTTTATGTTAAAATATATTCACTTTAATTTCCTTAGAGTGACTGGAAACACCTTCGGTAGCGTGCTGAAAATCACGACTTTTGGTGAAAGTCACGGAGCTGCGCTTGGTTGCGTGATCGATGGGGTGCCGGCAGGAATCAAAATTACCGAGAAAGAAATTCAAAAAGAACTAGACCGGCGGCGACCGGGAGCTTCAAAAGTTTCCACCGCAAGAAAAGAAGCTGACCGCGTTGAGATTCTTTCCGGAATTTTCGAGAATAAAACTCTCGGTACGCCGATTGCTTTTTTGATTCGAAATGAAAATCAGCGGTCGCAAGATTACTCAAAAATCAAAAACATTTTTCGACCGGGACACGCTGATTTCGCATGGCTCGCGAAGTTCGGCATTCGCGATTTCCGTGGCGGCGGTCGTTCATCTGGTCGCGAGACAGTTGCTCGTGTCGCGGCGGGAGCGGTCGCGCAAAAAATTCTCGATTCTAAAAAGATTGAAATAATTGCACACGCCGAATCAATCGGCTGTGTCGAAGCTGAAAAATTTGATTCGAAAGTTGTCGAAAAGAATTCCGTCCGCTGTGGTGATTTTGCTGCTGCGAAAGAAATGGAACGGGTGATTCTCGCTGCGAAGAAGCGAGGGGATTCCGTTGGTGGGGTGGTCGGTATCGTCGTTCGCAACTTGCCCGCTGGTCTCGGTGAACCTGTTTTCGAAAAAACGGAGGCACTACTTGCGCACGCGCTTCTTTCGATCGGCGGAGTTCGTGGCATCGAATTTGGTGTTGGTTTTGCAGCTGCTAAATTATTTGGTTCGGAAATGAACGATGAGTTTATTTTGCGTGCGAGAAAGATCCACAAGAAAACGAATCGGGCGGGCGGGATTGCTGGCGGGATTACTGACGGCGATGAAATTCTTATCCGCCTTGCGGTGAAACCCACCGCTTCGATTGCCCTCCCGCAAAAAACGGTTGATTCGCGCGGTAAAATTCGTCGCCTCGAAATTTCCGGTCGGCACGACCCCTGTCTTGTCCCGCGGGTGATTCCTGTCGCGGAGGCGATGGTTCGAATTACACTCGCTGATCTACTGCTGCGGACGCGTTCCGATAGGATTTAGAACAAAAAAAAATGCAAAGTATTACCCTCTCTATCAACTCCGCAGTCTCGTGGATTCTCAAAGTTTTGATGCTCACGGTTTCCGCGTATTTTTTTCTTACAGGAAATTTTCTTTTTGGCGGATTCAGTTTTCTGATGTTGCTTGTTTCACTCATCCCCGCGATCGTGAATCGCAGCTACAACATTAATCTGCCATGGAGTCTTGATTTTTGGCTCACGATTTGGATTGCGCTTTCGGTTCTCGGCGAGATTCGATTTTACGAAAAAATTTGGTGGTGGGATGATTTCCTCCATTTCGGCGGGACGGCGGTGCTTGTTTACCTTGCGTTCGTACTCGTTTACGCTCTTAATTTCACCGGCAAAATTCGCCTCTCGATTCCGCTCATCGGCTTCTTCACTTTCCTCGTCGGTGTGGCTTTCGGAGCTATTTGGGAAATCGCGGAATTTTGGGTTTGGAAAATTACCGGTGCCGACGCGCTCGCGATGGGGACTCCGCCGGATTTCGAGGCTGGGTTGCGGGATACTTTCACTGATTTGCAATTCGACATGGTGAGTTCCGCGATCATCGCGCTTGCGGGAATGCAGTATGTTGGTAGACGGCGGCACGTCAAACTTCGCGAATGGATGCACCCCTTCACTAAAATTTTTGGTGAGAAAATCGAAAAGGTTCGGAAAAAAACAAATGGTCAATTTCACAGAAAAAATAAAGAATGAATTTTTTACTCGCGGTTTTTCTCGGAATTTTGCAAGGAATTACCGAATTTTTTCCGGTTTCCAGCAGCGGGCATCTTCTTCTCGCGGAACATTTTTTCGATCTCGATGTCGAAAATTTAAAAGCTTTCGATGTCGTACTTCATGCCGGTACTTTATTGGCACTTATGGTTTTATTTTGGCGGGAATGGTGGGGGATGGTTCGGAGTTCTTGGTTCTTGGTTCTTGGTTCGAAAGAAAGAGTAGAGTGGGATTTCCTTAAACTTTTTTTGAAATTGGTAGTGGCAACGATTCCCGCCGCTTTCATCGGGTTGCTGTTTGGCGATTGGATTGACATGGTCACGCGCGGAGAAAATCGAGTTTTTCTCGTTGCCGGATTTTTTCTCCTTGTTGCAATTCTACTGCTCGTGGCGGAAAAGTTCGGTCGTCAAAATTCCGAAAAAGTCGGTTGGCAGAATGTTGTCGGGATGGGAATTTTTCAAGCTCTCGCACTGCTGCCCGGAATCTCGCGGAGCGGCGCCACGATTGCTGCGGGGATGTTCGGCGGACTTTCCCGTTCAGCGGCGGCGAAATTCAGTTTTCTAATGCTAGCTCCCGCCACGCTCGGAGCGACGATTTTGATTTCCAAAAAAGTTTGTGTAGGCGAGTTGTTTCTCCCGTCCCTCGAATTTACAATCGTAGGATTCGTGGCGTCGGCAGTCTCCTCGTTTTTGTTTGCAAGTTTGCTTCTTAAATTTGTAAAAAAACACTCGCTTGTGTGGTTCGTGGTTTATTTATTTGCAGCGGCTGTGATTTTGACTTTCTTCGCGTAAAATCGCTATCAATGCCAGCAAAAGTTTTTTCTGCAGCTACGATTGGTCTCGATTGCGAAATTATTGAAGTCGAAGTTGATCTGCTTCCCTCCGGAATTTCAAGATTTACCGTCGTTGGACTCGGTGACACTGCGGTTCAGGAATCGCGTGAGCGAGTTCGTTCCGCTGTCAAAAATTCCGGATTCTTTTTTCATCCGCAAAGAATTACCGTGAATCTCGCTCCTGCTGATTTGCCGAAAGCCGGTCCGAGTTTCGATTTTCCGATTGCGGCGGGTATACTCGCGAGTAGTCAGCAAGTTCGGATTCCCGATCTCGAAAAAACGATTCTCATCGGCGAACTCGCGCTTGATGGCAAGATGCGGTCGGTGGCGGGAGTTTTACCGATTGTGATGCAGGCTAAAAATAGGGGTTTCACGAATTTTTTCATTCCGGCGGCGAACGCTCGCGAGGCGGCGATTATTGAAGAAGTGCAGATTTTTCCGGTCGCAAGCCTCCTTGAATTTGCGCGACATTGTTCCGGCGAATCCAAAATTTCTCCGCTGCCATTGCTCGATCCGCGAGAGATTGTCGAGGAAGAGGATTACAAAGTTGATCTCGCTTATGTTCGTGGACAGGAGCATGCGAAACGAGCTTTGACAGTCGCAGCGGCAGGCAGCCATAATCTCCTTTTTTCCGGACCCCCCGGTTCGGGCAAAACGATGCTTGCGCGAGCTTTTCGCACGATTCTCCCGAAAATGAGTTTGGCTGAAACTCTCGATGTTACCAAAATTTATTCCGTTGGCGGGTTACTGCCAGCGGGAGAATCGCTTGTGACAACTCGTCCGTTTCGCGCAGTTCATCACACCGCTTCCGCTGTTTCTATCGTTGGTGGGGGTAATAAAATCGGTCCGGGTGAAATTTCGCTTGCCCACAAAGGTGTGCTTTTTCTTGATGAGATTGCGGAATTTCCTACGCAAGTTCTCGAAGTTCTTCGGCAGCCGCTGGAAGACGGTCAAATTACAATTTCGCGAGCAGCCGGTACGGTTAAATTTCCTGCGCGCTTCACTCTCATCGCTGCGATGAATCCTTGTCCGTGCGGGTTTTCCACCGATGCTGAACAGGCTTGTCGTTGTTCTCCCCGCGAAATCGAACGGTACCAAAAAAAATTATCCGGACCGCTGCTTGATCGAATTGATCTCCATATTGATGTTCCGCGCGTGAAATTTGAAAAGCTTGACGCTCCGGCGGAAGGGAATGAATCTTCTGCGTCGATTCGTTTAAGAGTTCAATCCGCGCGCGATCGGCAGACTGAGCGGTTTCGCAAATTAAAAATTCACGCAAATTCCGAGATGTCGAGTGAGCAAACAAAAGAGTTTTGCGAGGTTGACCAAAAAACGAAAGATTTATTACGGCAGGCAGTGAGCCATTTCCAACTTTCTGCGAGGGCTTACTACCGCATTCTCAAACTCGCGCGCACGATCGCGGATTTAGAAGGTGTGGAAAAAATTGTGACGAATCATGTCGCCGAAGCATTGCAGTACCGACCGAAAGTTGGCTGAGGTTAAAGTTAACTCTGAGTTAACTTGGGGTTGCGCTCATATTTGCTAAATTTTCGGTTCGAGGATTTTTAGTTTTCGTTTTACTTCATCATTGTACGGCGAGAGCTCGAGAATCCGCTCGTAAGTTTTTATCGCGGCTTTCAATTTTTTTCCAGCCTCGTAAGTTTCAGCAAGCGCGAAAAGATAATCAAGGTTGCGATGATCGCGCTTCACCGCATTTTTGAATGCTTCCGCCGCTGCTCCGAAATCTTTCAGCTTCAAATAAATTTGACCGAGCGAGAGCCAACGGGAGGCTTTTTGTCCGTCGATGCGAATCGCGTTTTCATACGCCTCGCGAGCGAGGGGATACTTTCTCTGCCGGTAAAAAGCAAGCCCGAGGTTTCCGAAATGGCTAGCTTCTTTCGGTTCGAGTTCAATCAATTTTTGAAAAATCAGTTCTGCTTTTTTCCACTCCTCGCGGTGAAGGTAAGTGAGACCGAGAAAACGGTTGGCTTTTAGATTGTGCTCGTCGAGCGCCAGGATTTGAATTAAAATCTTTTCCACTTTTTGCCATTCTTCTCGCGCGAAACAAGTATCTGCTTTTCGCATCAAAATCGAAATCTCTCCAAGACTCTCCTGGATTTTGCGTGATTTTTCTTCGAGTGAAATTTGCGCACGCAAAAGGTTTTCCGAGCGTGATTCGCGGTTGAGCTTCTGCTGCTCTCGCTCGAATCTTCGCTGCATCTGTTTCGCGAGAATATTCAGCTTTTTACGACGGAAAAAAATTCCGGTGATTCCACTACCAGCTGCGAGAATGAGGTACGGTTGGATCAAATTGAAAGTATAGAGATTAATATTACTTTTCGGATTCTACAGCTTCCACATCTTTCGCGGAAAAAGTTTCCGCACCTCCTTTTGTGAGCCAGATTTTCACTTTTTGATTTAAAATGTCGAGCGCGATTACTTTCCCTCCTCCTTTTTTAGTCTTTACTGTCGAACCCCATGCGGGTAAGTTTTTTCGCATTTTTCTGTATTCTTCGAGTTCGTACGCGAGACAACAAAGCAATTTTCCGCACGGTCCGGAAAGTTTTTCCGCGCCTTTCATCGCGAGCTCCTGTGTTTTTACCATTTCCATCGTGATACTTCGAAACTTCGGAATAACTCCGCTACTGCAACATTGTTCTCTCCCGCAAATTCCGAAACCGCCGTGCGCTTTTGCGCGGTCGCGTGTTCCAAGCTGCGTGAGATGGATTCGTTTTTTCATTATTCCTGCGAGTTTTGGCACCACTTCTTTGAAATCAATTCGCTCATCTGCGGTAAAAAAGAAACTAATTTCTTCTCTATCGAAAGCAAGTCGTGCTTCTACGATTTGCATCGGCAGCGCGAGCTCCATGATTTTCGCGCGCGCTTTTTCGAGAGCATCACTTGCGAGTTCTGCACCTTCTTCAAATTTTTCCAAATCTTCAGTATTAGTTTTCCGCAAAATTTTCCCATCCAAAATAATTTCATCTGCTGCAAGCTTCTTCCGGTTTAAAAAAATCACTTTACCAATTTCTTTTCCGCGATCTTTTTGCTCGAAAATTACTTTATCTCCGAGCGTTAATTCAAGCTCATTTTCCTTCGCAGAAATGAGAATCGTATCATCGTAAAGATTTCGAATTCCGATATTCATTGATAGGGATTCTAAAGAAAATAAAGAAAATAATAAAACTCCAGGGTTGTCGATATCTACTCGAGATAACTGTCTTTTTTCACAAACATTTGATCTTAAAAGCTAGTTTCTGGAAATTCATATATTTAAAAGCAAGTTTTCTACCGTGAGACGCAGGTTTACGTTCCTTTCGATTAGCCCACGAGTAGAATCTAATTGGCGAATCAACTCCACGAGTTTTCGCGGAGTGTACCTTGAATTCGCGACTGGCTGTCTTGCGCGGGTAAGCATGAAGCTTCGCAAAAAATAAGTGAAATTCTCCAAAAATTTTTGAACCTCCATATTATTCACACTGACTTTTTCCGCAAACGCTAATTTTTCCGCAATATTTGGTTTTTCAACGAGGTTTTTCAATTTCTCAAAATATTCCTTAAATTCACGGAAAGCCGTGGAATTTTCCGCCAGGCGAATTGCGCGGATCGGTTTTCCCATAGAAAAGTTTACCACGCGATTCAGCTCCTCTTCTGTGAGATTAGAAAATTTATCGCGCAGCATTATGTCGATTGTGGTTGGATTTACATTTCCGAAATTTATCACGCGGCAGCGCGAAACAATCGTCGGCAGGAGAAGCGGTTGGTTATTTGTGGTGAGGAGGAAGATGGTGTTTTTCGGCGGCTCTTCAAGAGTTTTCAAGAAAAAGTTAGCTGCTTCTCGGTTCATTCGTTCGATATTATGAATCATAAAAACTTTCCATCCCTCGCTTGTCTGATTCACTCGCGCGAGAATTTCCCGTAAATCATCAATGCGGATTGTGTCGGTTTTGGCTTTCGGATTTTTCGTGCGGTGGGATTGATTGAAATTCGATTTTCTCGCGAGAGTTTCGAGATCCTCGTTCACACCCTCAATCCACAATTCGTCCACGAGAGTGAAGTTCGGATGCGTGTTCGCGCGAATGAGTTTGCAATCTTCACACTCTCTGCATCCCTGATTTCTGCAAATCAAAAGTTGTCCAAAAAATTTAGCAGCCGTGAGTTTACCCACCTCCATTGGTCCGGAAAAAAGATATGCGTGCGAGATCCGTTTGCTCTCGAAATCATTTTCGAGTTCAAGCAATCGATTTTCATTTCCGGTCGTCGGCCAATTGAATTTAGTCATTCAGCTGAAAAGTAATTGGGTTGTTGAGCGGTTTCAAAAATTTTCACTTAAAAACTTATTTTCCCACCCGCACTTTCGAGGCGCGCAAGATCTTTCCATTCAGTTCATATCCTTCTTCTACAACTTCCAAAATCTTGCCACTCTCGCCTTCTCCCGTTGCGATTGCTTCGTGTTTCATCGCGTCGCACGTGTCTCCTGCCATTACTTCGATTCGCTGCAATCCCAAACTCTCGAGAGTTTGCTCGAATTGCTTTTCGATTTCTGCGACTCCCTTTACCCACTCGTTATCTTTCAGATCGGAGGGGAGGTGTTCACTGGCGCGTTTGAAATTATCCAAAATCGGCAGCAGTGTAGTGAGCGCATTTTCATTTGCAAGTTTCGCAAAATCAGTTCTCTCTCGCTCCACTTTTTTCCGGAAATTCTCAAGCTCGGCGAGCGTGCGGAGATATTTTTCCTCGAAATCGATTTCGTCTTTCAGAGGTTGTTGATTTTGAGAATCATCCGCGGGAGGATTGGCAGAGTTCATGAAAAGCAAGAAGTAAAGAATAAGAAGCCTCGTGATTTTAACTCAAAAAATGTTTTGTTAGAATAATGGCATGAAACCGAAAATTAAACTGAAACCGTGGGGGAGAGAGGTCTGGTTCGCAGATACTCGAAAGTATGCCGGCAAGATTCTCGAAATCAAAAAAGGCGAACGGCTGAGTTTGCAGTTTCACAGATGGAAAGAGGAAACACAATTCCTTTTTGAAGGAAAGGTGCGTATCACTTTCGGCTTGAAC